>NZ_JAKSYK010000044.1:0-1002 GCF_022829425.1 Methylobacterium sp. J-072
TGACCTGACCGGCTGGCTTTGGACCGGGCTGATTGAGAGGATCAGCCAGGACCGGAGGAGTCGGACATGCGGCGAGGTCAGAAGACGAACGCGGAGCAGGTGGTGCTCAAGCTGCGCCAGATCGAGGTGCAGACAGCTCAGGGCAAGAGTTTGGCTCTTGCATGCAGGGAGGCGGAAATCTCTGAGCAGAGCTATTATCGCTGGCGTAAGGAGTACGGCGGCTTGAAGGTCGATCAGGCCAAGAAGATGAAGGATCTGGAGCGCGAGAACGCCCGGCTTCGTCGCCTGGTAGCCGATTTATCTCTGGAGAAGCAGGTGCTGGCGGACGTCGCCTCGGGAAACTTGTAGCCCCTGAGCGACGCAGGCAGGCGGTGGACGGCATCCGGGAGAAGTACGACCTCTCGGAACGTCACGCCTGCCGGATCGTCGGCCAGCATCGGGGCACGCAGCGCTACGTGTCCACGTTGCCGGCCGATGAGGATGCGCTGACCCGTGCCATCATCGCCTCGGCGTCCGAGTATGGGCGCTACGGCTACCGCCGCGTCACCGCGCTGCTGAAGGCAGCAGGATGGCAGGTGGGTAAGGATCGGGTTCAGCGCATCTGGCGTCGCGAGGGGCTCAAGGTCCCGCAGAAGCACCGACCACGCGGTCGCCTGTGGCTGAACGATGGATCCTGCGTGCGGCTGCGCCCGCTCCATCGCAACCACGTCTGGAGTTTTGACTTCGTCCAGGCCCGGACCCACGACGGACGCTCGCTCCGGATCCTGACGCTGATCGACGAGCATAGCCGGGCTTGTCTGGCGCTGAAAGTGGCGCGACGCATCAACAGCGGGGGCGTGATCGAGGCGCTGGCGGAGGCGCCCCGAAAGCCGGCGGCCACCTTTCGGGATGATGCGCTAGATCCCCACGCGCCCGATGGCCGGCAGCTTGATCCCCGGGCGGCGCAGGTCGATCCCGGCCACGCCACCGAGCAGGTTCAGCTCCAGACCCTCGACCCAGGCG
>NZ_JAKSYK010000046.1:0-355 GCF_022829425.1 Methylobacterium sp. J-072
CCGCCGGGGCGGATCACGGGCGCCCATTCGCCGGACAGGGGAAGGGAGGCGGAACATGATCAGGAACCCAGCCCACGGAGCGCCGCGCAACCGGCACAGGTCGGTCGGACGGACGCTGCGCGCCATCGCGGGCTGGGTCCCGGGTCGCATTCCGCTGACGCTGCATGCGCCCGGGACAAGGGCCGTGCAGACCGGCTCGACGCTATGTCCCGGCGCTCAGCCCAACATCTTGAAAGGCCTGGGTCGAGAGGCCGAAACGTTGCAATGATGTAACGTTTCCACGCGATCGCGACGGGACGCGCGATCCGCCCTTGCATCGACCCACCGCAGCACGTGAATGAAACATTATAACAGT
>NZ_JAKSYK010000048.1:0-4050 GCF_022829425.1 Methylobacterium sp. J-072
GTGCGCGTCGTGGGATCAGCGCTCCCGAGCAGACCACGCGCGCCCTTTTCCCGGACAGGTGAAGCGAGGCGGAACCTGATCCGGGACCCAGCACACGACGCGCCGCGCCAGCGGCACAGGTCGATCGGACGGACCCTGCGCGCCATCGTGTGCTGGGTCCCGGGTCGCATTCCGCTGGCGCTGCATGCGCCCGGGAAAAGGGCCGTTCAGACCGGCTTGACGCTATGTCCCGGCTCTCAGCCCAACATCTTGAAAGGCCTGGGTCGAGAGGCCGAAACGTTGCAATGATGTAACGTTTCCACGCGATCGCGACGGGACGCGCGATCCGCCCTTGCATCGACCCACCGCAGCACGTGAATGAAACATTATAACAGTGTGTGAGTCTCGATGCCTACCTCGCTCCGTCTCGCTTTCCTGGCCGGCACGATCCTGTCGGCGCCCCTCTGCACCGGTCTTCTGACAGCTCCGGCGCAGGCGCAGCAGGCTGTGACCCTCGACCAGATCAGCGTCACCAGCCCCAGCCCGATTCAGATCGGTCAGCCCACGGTCGGGTCCGCGGCCCCGCTCCAGACCGGCATCCTGCCGGTGGCGACCAACACGTTCTCGCCCGTCACCGTGGTGACCCAGGACCAGATCGCCCGCGACCAGCCCCGGACCCTGGGCGATGCCCTGTTCGACCGGCCCGGCATCTCCTCCACCACCTACGCGCCGGGCGCGGCCTCACGGCCGATCATCCGCGGCCTCGACAATGCCCGGGTGCGCATCCAGGAGAACGGCATCGTCAACGGCGGCGTCTCGGATCTCGGCGAGGACCACGCGGTGCCGGTGAACCCGCTGGTCTCCGATCGGATCGAGGTGATCCGCGGCCCTGCGACCCTGCGCTACGGCTCCGGCGCCATCGGCGGCGTGGTCTCGGCCGACAACAACCGGGTGCCGACCTTCATCCCGGCGAACGGCGTGCAGGGGCAGGTCACCAGCGGCTATTCCAGCGTCGATAACGGCCGGCTCGGCGCCGCGACGGTGGATGCCGGCGGCGACGGCATCGCGGTCCATGCCGACGGGTTCAGGACCGCCAGCGACAGCTACGCGATCCCCGGCGGGATCCAGCGCAACTCCTACACCGAGTCGCAGGGTGGCGCGGTCGGCATCTCGGCGATCGGCGACCGCGGCTTCGTCGGCATCTCGTTCAGCCACTACGACGCGATCTACGCGATCCCGGGGGGCGTCGCCGAGCAGGACCGCACGCGCCTGACCCCGAACCAGGATCGGTTCCTGTCGCGGGGCGAGTACCGGCCGCTGGACGGCCCGTTCGAGGTGATCCGCTACTGGGCGGGCTACTCGGTCTACCGGCACAACGAGGTCGGCATCGGCGAGGACGGGATCGAGGGCGTCCAGGCGATCTTCAAGAACCGCGAGGCCGAGGGGCGCCTGGAGCTCCAGCACGTCCCGGTCGACACGCCCTTCGGCCGGCTCACCGGCGCGCTCGGCTTCCAGTCGGACCGGCGGGTGATCAACACCCAGCTCGAATCGTTCCTGCCCAAGACCGAATCCCGGGCCAACGCGGTCTACCTGTTCGAGGAACTGGAGCTGCGCCCCGGCACGCGGCTGCAGGCGGCGGGCCGCTACGAGGTCGATCGGCTGTCGAGCACGGCCGCGCAATTCCCCGCGGACTTCACGCCGGTCGACGGCCAGGACCCGTTCCTCTACGCCCGGACCCGGCGCTTCGCCCCGAAGAGCGCCAGCATCGGCGCCCTCCAGGACCTGCCCTTCGGCTTCGTGGCGAGCCTCAACGGCTCCTATGTCGAGCGCGGGCCCACCGGCTACGAGCTGTTCTCGCAGGGGCCGCACGACGCCACCGCGACCTTCGAGATCGGCAATCCGGACCTCAAGAAGGAGCGCGTCCGCACGGTCGATGCCAGCATCCGCCGCGCGGAGGGGCCGCTGCGCCTCGACGCCACCGGCTATTACACGCGCTACACCGGCTTCATCTACCGCAACTTCACCGGGCTCACCTGCGGCGACGACTTCGCCTCCTGCGGCAGCGGCACCGAGAACCGGCAGATCGTCTACCAGCAGCAGAACGCCACCTTCTACGGTGCCGAGATCATCGGCCAAGTCGATCTCCTGCCGGTCGGCGACGGTTTTGCCGGCGTCGAGGCGCAGTTCGACTTCGTGCGCGCCCAGTTCGACAACGGCACCAACGTGCCGCGCATCCCGCCCTACCGGCTCGGCGGCGGACTCTACCTGCGGGCGGATGGCTGGTTCGCCCGGGTGAACCTGCTCCACGCCTTCGACCACCAGGCGACCGCCCTGTTCGAGACCCCCACCCCCGGCTACGATGACCTGCGCGCCGAGCTGAGCTACACGAAAGCGATCGATCCGGCGGTCTACGGCGCGAGCACGATCACCCTCGGCGTGCAGGGCCGCAACCTGCTCGACGCCGACATCCGCAATTCGACCTCGTTCAAGAAGGACGAGATTTTGTTGCCGGGCCGGAACGTGCGGCTGTTCCTGACGGCGCGGTTCTAGGGACGGTCCGGGGCGGCGGTCGCGCCGGATACGGGTCTCACGCGACGGGCTGTGAGCCTCTCCGTCATTGCGAGCGCAGCGAAGCAACCCAGTGCGGCGCCACGTTCGGTGGTGTCGCGCTGCCCTGGGTCACTTCGCTTCGCTCGTGATGACGGTGAGGGCTGCGATGGCAGCGGCACGCAGCTGGAACCGCATGAGACGAGGTTCGGTGCGCCGGATGGCGTGAACCCGGGCGGTCGCGCGGCTATCATCGCGCAGCCCCGATGGCCGAGACCGGACGAGACCCGAATGGCGAGCGCGACTGCACCGATCCGAGTCGGCCTGATCGGCTACGGCTATTCCGGCAAGACCTTCCATGCCCCTTTAATCCGCGCCGTTCCGGCGCTCGACCTCCGGGTGGTCGCCTCGAGCGATCCCACCAAGGTCCGGGCCGACCTGCCCGGCCTGGCCGTCATGGCCGATCCCACCGCGGTCGCTATGTCGGATGGCGTCGACCTGGTGGTGATCGCCTCGCCCAACGATACCCACGCGCCGCTGGCCCGGCTCGCCCTGGAGGCGGGCAAGCACGTCGTTGTCGACAAGCCCTTCACCCTCGACCTCGCCGAGGCGCGCGGGCTGGTCGCGCTGGCGCAGCGCCAGGGCCGGATGCTTTTCGTCTTCCACAACCGGCGCTGGGACAGCGACTTTCTCAGTGTCCGAAAGGCCATCGCGGACGGCGTCCTCGGCAAGGTCCGGCATTTCGAATCGCATTTCGACCGGTTCCGCCCGCAGGTCCGCGACCGGTGGCGGGAGGGGGCCGGCCCTGGCGGCGGCATCTGGTACGATCTCGGGCCCCACCTCGTGGATCAGGCGCTCCAGCTGTTCGGGCTGCCCGACCGGGTGACCGCCAGCCTGGCGCGGCTGCGCACCGGCGCGCGCTCTGACGACTGGGCCCACGTGGTGCTGGAGTATCCGGGCCTGCGCGCGGTCCTGCACGCCAGCATGCTGGTCGCCGGCGGATCGCCCCGCTTCGTGATCCACGGCGAGGCCGGCAGCCTCGTCAAGCAGCGCCTCGACATCCAGGAGCAGCAGCTCCTGGCCGGCATGGTTCCGGGCGCGCCGGGATGGGGCGCGGACCCGGACGGGATCGCGATCCACGATTGCACCGGGGCGGTGGCGCACGCGCCTGCAGTGGCCGGGGATCAGAGGCGCTACTACGAGGCCGTGGCGCGCCAGCTCACGCAGGGCGCGATCGAGTCTTCTGCGGCGCTGGAGGCGCTTCAGGTGATGGCCTGCATCGAAGCGGCCCTGATCTCGGCGCGGACCGGAACGTCCGTCGCGCTGGCGCTTACGGCGGAGGAGCGGGATGTGTCCCGGTTCGCTGGGGATGGATCGGTATCACTAGAGCGTCGTCCACTTAATTGGACGCATATCCCTTGTCCTTGAGGAAGTTCCAGCACTCTTGGGGCTCGAACAAGCCGCAGATGTCGCCGATGGCTCGCCAGAGAGCGTCGAAGGTGCGGGCCTTGGCCTTGCGCAGGT
>NZ_JAKSYK010000050.1:0-869 GCF_022829425.1 Methylobacterium sp. J-072
TTGGTCTTACCCGACGGCGCTGCGCCAACCGCAAGGAGGCAGGCGACCACGGTAGGGTCAGCGACTGGGGTGAAGTCGTAACAAGGTAGCCGTAGGGGAACCTGCGGCTGGATCACCTCCTTTCTAAGGATTTCTTTTTGGGTTTGGCGCCGAGCGATCGGGGCCGTCCTGCTTCGGCAGACCCATCGAGGATCATTTAGGATACAGGGACCTGTCAGGGTCCCATTTGGCGGGACAGGCGCCGTCCTCGTTTCTCTTCCTCACCAGATAGCGCGATCGGCGCACCGCTGCGGCGTATGCCGGGCGGCGTGCTTTGATCGCTCTGGGCCTGTAGCTCAGGTGGTTAGAGCGCACCCCTGATAAGGGTGAGGTCGGACGTTCGAGTCGTCCCAGGCCCACCATTGTTGGGATCGCCTCAAGCGCCGGCGGCGACATCCGTCGCCTTGGCTTCTCGCGCCACGCGGCGCGGCGGCCGGTCGGCCTTGCGCGCCTGTGGCTCGGGCTCACTCAGACTGGGGCCATAGCTCAGTTGGGAGAGCGCGTGCTTTGCAAGCATGAGGTCGTCGGTTCGATCCCGTCTGGCTCCACCATTCTTTTGGGACTTGGCGCCGCTGTAGCGGCTGCCGCCTGAGGGAATGGTGTTGAGCTTGGCTATCTGGAACACAGTTTGCCGCGGCAAAACTCTGCGAGGACCGATAGGTTCGGCAGCGTTCAGACCGTGCGCAAAAAACATCAGTGACATCGTGAAGAGGGAATGTGGCCGTTGGGGGCGCGAAAGCGTCAGCCCTGGCGGTCATGTTCGGCAAGCATACGGTGACGGAATCGGAAACGGTTCTGTCACTGGTCTTTTTGTGACCGTGTCAGATTTT
>NZ_JAKSYK010000055.1:0-22500 GCF_022829425.1 Methylobacterium sp. J-072
CGACCCCTACAAGGGCGGCCATGTCCGCCCGGCCGTCCTGTATCTCAGCCTGGGGCAGGCGTTCTGAATGGCTGATGTTTTCGGGAGACGGGTCGGATCCGGACGCTCTTCCTCCCCCCTCTGCGGGGGAGGGTGGCCCCCGGAGGGGGTCGGGAGAGGGGCAGCGCGACGGCGCAGCTTGTGGCTCCCGTCGCGATTTCTCCGGACACGGCGCTCCCCTCTCCCGACCCCTGCTGACGCCGGGGCCACCCTCCCCCGCAGAGGGGGGAGGAAGAGCGTCCGGATCCGACCCGTCTCCCGAAAACATCAGCCATTCAGAACGCCTGCCCCAGGCTGAGATACAGGACGGCCGGGCGGACATGGCCGCCCTTGTAGGGGTCGAGCGGGAAGGCGAGATCCGCGCGGATCGGCCCGATGCCGGTGTAGTAGCGCAGGCCGATGCCCACCGATTTCCGGATCTTTTCATCGAAATCCGGCAGGGCCGAGGCGAAGGCGGTGCCCGCGTCGAAGAACGGCACCACCCCGATCGTGTCGGTGATCTTGATCCGCGCCTCCAGCGAGGCTTCGAGCAGGCTGCGGCCGCCGATCGGCAGGTTGAACGGACCGATCGGCCCGAGCGTCCGGTACGGATAGCCGCGCACCGAGCCGCCACCGCCGGCAAAGAAGCGGAAATTGTCCGGGATGTCCCCGAGCGGCGCGCCGGAAACCGAGCCGAAGCCGATCCGTCCGGCGAGGATGTAGCGGGCCTCGTCGTCCAGCGCATAATAGGTCGAGCCCTGCGCCTTCGCGACGACGATCCCGGGCGACGAGATTGCCCCGGGATAGGCCGCCAGCGAGGCGATCGCCCGGAACCCTTTGGTCGGGTCGAGCAGGCTGTCGGTGGAATCGTAGGTCACCGAGGCCGGGACGCCGATCAGGCGGTAATTGACCGTGCCGAGGGCGTCCTTCGAGCGGCCCGCCTGCGCGTCGAGCCCGATCTGCGCTGAGAACGTGTCCGAGAACCGGTGCCGGATCGCGGCCGAAACCCCGCCGCCATCCACCAGGTAGCTCTGCTGCACCTCGCGGGTGATGAAGGCGTTGGCCAGGAAGTCGTTGCGGGTGCCGCCGAGCGCCGGCTGGACGTAGGTCGCCGACAGGCGCCCGCCGAGTCCGTTGGTGCCGATCCCGGCGATCTTGCGCTGGGTCGCGAACGGATCGTTGCCCAACCCCAAGTAGTAGATGTCGGCGTCGAGCCGGAACGTCTCGCCGCCGCCGAACAGATTGCGGTTGGCGTAGTAGGCGCGCACCCCCGGGCCGTCGACCGTCGAATAGCGCGCAGAGATTCCGACGAGATTGCGCTCGCGCTCGCTCAATTCGGCGAAGAGCGGCAGGTTTCCGTCCGCGTCGAGCGCCGTTCCTTCGCGGACCCGCGCGGCGCCGATCGCCTCGATGCGCGTCAGCGACTTGCGGATCGCCGCCACCGCCTGGGGCGAATACGGATCCCCCGGCTCGGCATAGATGAACGAGCGGATCGTCGCCGGGTCGATCCCCGGCGCGCCGCTGACCGCTACGGCCCCCAACCCGGCCACTGGCCCGGGATCGACCGTGAAGGTGACGTCCATGACATGGGCGGTGTCGTCCACCACCGGATCACGGGCCACCACCTTGGCGAAGGGATGCCCCTGCGCCCGGAACTGGTCGACGATCCGGGCCTCCCGGGCCAGCACCGTGGCCGAGCGGGCCGGCACGTCGTCGTCCACGCGCGTGATCCGCGGCGGCAGCACCTCCTCCGGGAACGGCCGGCCGGCGCCATCGCGCACGACGATCCGGCGCAGGGTGTAGAGCGGCCCGAGATCGACCGCGATCCGCACCGGCACCAGGCCGCGATTGCGCCAGCGTTCGGCGGCGCCCACCGCGGCTGCGGCACGGGCCTGCCCCGCCACTGGAACGGCGTCGATGCGGATCGCCGTAGTGCCCTGATAATAACCGTAGCCGGAGAGAACATCGGCGAGCTTGGGCAGGTCGGTCTCGGCCCGGCGCAGGAGCCCCTCCCCGTCCGGCGGCGGGTCCTGGCGCAGGCGATAGAGGGTCGAGATATCCTGGAGCGCCTGCAGCACGTCGGAATCGTCCGTGCCGGTGATGCGCACAGCATACGGCAGGGCCGTCGCGCTGGGTGCCGGCGGCTCGGGCTCGGAGCCGAACAGGCCGAACAGGTCGAAGGCGCGCGCCGGCCCGGGCTGCGCCGCGACGAGCGTCACGGACGCAACTGCTGCAAGCATCAGCCGCGGCAGCGCACGAGGCGCACCGGACACGATCGATCGACCCAGGCGAGCGGAAACGCGCAAAACGCGGTCGTCAGCTCCGATTGCGCTGGGCTGCGCCGCTCGCACGGTGATGCGTCATGATCCCCCCTCCACGGCTGAAGCCGCGTCCCCGCCTGCACTCTAAAGGTGCGGGTGCCGAACGCCAACACCGGGTGGCTGCGGCCTGGGGACGGACGGGGGACCAAACCGCCGGCGGGCTAGGACGGAAGCGGCCTGTTGGCCACCGGCAGCCCGAAATCGGGCACACCATCGTCGCAGTAGCGGATTGGCTGGACCCGGGTGTGGCGATTGGGATCGAACAGCGGGTCGCCGACGATCGTCTCGTCGTCGCGGGCGTGGAACACCAGCATGTCCCGGCCGCGCGCGTCGACCGTGAAGCTGTTGTGGCCGGGGCCGTAGATGCCGTGCTCGGGACAGGTCCGGAAAACCGGCTGCGGTGATTTCGACCAGCTCGCCGGATCCAGGATGTCGGCGTCGTCGCGGGCGGTCAGCATGCCCATGCAATAGTGCGCATCCGTCGCGCTCGCGGAATAGGTCATGAACAGCCGGCCGTTGCGGGCCAACACCGCGGGCGCGTGATGCTCAGGCCGGTTCGGTTCGAGCCCGGTTCTCGGCGCGAAGGGCGGATTCCTCCGGCAGCGCCGCCGCCAGCGCATCGATCGCCAGGCGTACGCGCAGCGGCAGATGCGGGGTCTGCGGCCAGAGCGCGTGGCTCTCGAACACATGGGCGGGCAGATGGTCGAGCACCGTCGCGAGCCGCCCCGCGGCGACATCGTCGCGGATCAGCCAGCACGGCAGCCAGGCGAGGCCGTGGCCGCCGATCGCGGCGTCGCGGATCGCGTCGACATCGTCGAACCGCATCCGGCTCGGCGGCACGATCTCGGTCGCCGGACCGTCCGCCTGTGGAAACAGCCAGGAGCGCGCGTAGCCGGGACGGCCATAGAGCATGGCGTGATGGCCCGACAGATCGGCGAGCGATTCCGGAACCCCCGCCCCTTCGAGATAGCGCGGGGCCGCGCAGACGCGCATCGGCTGGTACGCGATCCGCCGCACGGTCAGGCCGGGCCAGTTCTGCAACCGGCCGTTGCGCACCACGAGATCGAACCCATCCTCGACCACATCGACCAGCCGGTCGCTGAAGTTGAGATCGAGCTCCAGCTTCGGATGCGCCTCGGCGAGCCGGATCAGGATCGGCGCGATGCGCAGCCGGCCGAACAGCGCCGGCACTGAGACGCGCAGCCGGCCCACGATCGCGCGCCGCCCGGAATCGAGCAGCGCGGTCGCGCTCTGCACCTCGGCGAGCGCTCGCCTTCCATGCTCGAAAACGATCTGCCCATCATCCGTCAGGGCGAGGGAGCGGGTGGTGCGGTGGAACAGCCGGACGCCGAGCCGGTGTTCGAGGCGAGCGATGCTCCGCCCGACCGCCGAGCGCGTCAGGTTCAGCTTGGACGCCGCCGCCGAGAAGCTGCCGGCCTCGGCCGCAGCGACGAGCACCGGCAGGTCCGCCAGCAGGTCACCGGGGATCATTGTCGCTTCCTGCGCACCGATCGCGGTCCGAACTATCGTCACTGGCGCGCAGAGATCAACGCTACGCATCGCCGGCCGGCAAGAGATCGGCAAGAAAATCGGAGATTCGCCATGACGACGATGAGGCGCTGGGACATGTCCGGCTTAGGCCGCGCGTCCCTTCAGCTGAAGACGGTACCGGTGCCCGAACCGGGGCCCGGGCAAGTCCTGGTGAAGGCCGCGGCGGCGGCGTTGAATTATCGCGACACGCTCGTGATCGAGCACGGGATGGGGCTGGCCCTCGCCTTCCCGTTCACCCCCGCCTCCGATCTCGCCGGAACAGTCGCCGCCATCGGTGACGGCGTGACGCGCTTCCGACCGGGGGACCGGGTGATCACGACCTTCTTCCCGGGTTGGATCGACGGCCGGTCCGCGGGATCCGCGAAGACGGTGGACGCCACAACCCTCGGCGGCGCGCATCAAGGCGTCCTGGCGGACTACGTCGCGTTGCCCCAGGATTGGTTCGTCGCCGCACCGCAAAGCCTCGACCTCGCGGAAGCCAGCACCCTGCCCTGTGCCGGTCTGACGGCTTGGTTCGCCCTGGTCGAGCGCGGTCAGCTGCGGGCGGGCCAGAGCGTGCTGGTCCAGGGCACGGGCGGCGTCGCCCTGTTCGGCCTCCAGATCGCCAAGGCCCACGGCGCCGAGGTTTTCGTCACCTCCGGTTCCGAGAACAAGCGCGAGCGCGCCCGAGCCCTCGGCGCCGACCACGCGATCGACCGCGACGGATGGGTCGAGGCCGTCTACCGGCTCACCGCGGATCGCGGCATCGACCACATCCTCGAACTCGTCGGCGGGGCGCATCTCGCCAGGTCGCTCGAAGCGGTGGCCGTCGACGGACGCGTCTCGGTGATCGGCGTGATCGAGGGCTACGATCTCTCGGCGGCTGCGACGAATCTCCTGCTCAAATCCGCCACCGTCCAGGGCATCCGCGTCGGCCACCGCCGCGCGCTGGAGGATCTGGTCCGTGCCGTGGACGTGATGAAGCTGAAGCCGGTGATCGACCGGCGTTATGCCCTGGATGAGCTGCCGGCCGCTCTCGATCATCTCGATCGCGGTCCGTTCGGCAAGATCGTGATCACGTTGGACTGACAGCGAAACGAGAAGAGCTGTCTCTTCTCACCTCCCTGCCCCAAGCAGCGCCGCTCCGTCCGATCGATCGGGATGCCGCCCGCTCGACCGGTCCGGAGAGCGGGAGCGGTTCCGAGTCTTGAGCGAGCGCCTCAAGGCCAAAGGTTGAAAGCATCACCGGGTGCGATCACGCCAGCGGGCACTGCTATCTAGTCCGGCGTGGCGCATTGGCGGAGGCTTTTTTTGTCGGTCGGCAGTGCTCGCGAGAACGATGAAGCTCTTCATGACCAGCGGATGGTTGGTTCATGGTAGTCTCACCGACACACTTGACGATCCCGGCCTGCGCTCATGCGCTGATCGGTTATGATCATCACTGATTGATATAACCCTGCGGGAAGCGCCCGAGGTCGATCTCGATGGCGACCTGATCGGTGCCGGTCGCGACGAACCGGATCCCGGCGCCCTCGAGGGCCTGCCGCACCGCCTGCCGAATCCGCGGACGCGGGCTCTCACCGAACTCCTCCATCCGCCGGACGCTGGAGCCCGAGACGCCCGAGGCTTCCGCGAGGTCCTGGATCGACCAGCCGATCACCGCCCGAGCGCCGCGGATCAGCGGCCCGATCGTCGCATCCGTCACCGCGTCGCGCGGGTCGTCCACCATCGCGAGTACGAGGCCGAACCATTCGCGCACGGCGCCGTCGGGATCGGCCTGCGGCGCGCCTCTACCGCTGAACCGGCGGTACTGGCCGTCCGCGCCGCGAATCCGATACTCCGCCCGGTAGGGCGCTCCGGTGGTCCGGGCAGCCTGCCAGGCAGCCGTCGCGGCCTGGCGATCGTCGGGATGAACCGCGTCGAGCCAGCCCGTCCCGGCCATCTCTGCGGCACTCTGCCCCGTCAGGTGCCCCCACCCGGCCGCCATCTCGATCTCCCCGGTCGGAAGCGCCGACCAGGTCGCGGCGGCGACCGCACGCAGGACGCCGGTCTGGCGGGCCTGCATCCACGCCGCGATCCGCCGAGCCTCGTGCGTCGCCGTGATGTCGAGCAGGATGCCGTCGACCCGGGCCGGCCGGGCATCGGATCCGAGCACCACCTCGGTCTTCAGGGCGACCCACCGAACCGTCTGGTCGGGCCGGATGATCCGGAACTCCCGATCGACCGCGTGGCCGCTCCGGAGCAGGTCCCACAGGTCGGCCTGGGCGGCCTCGTCGTCGGGGTGGACCAGCCTGCGGAACAGGCTGCGCAGATCGTCCGCGAGCGGGAGACCGGCCACCCGGTAGAAGCCCGGGGAGCCCCACAGCCTGCAGGTCGCGATCTCCAGCGACCAGAAGCCGAGCCCGCCCCGCTCCTCGACGAGCTTCAGCATCTGGTCGGACGATAAAGGAATTCTTTCTGCAGCATTATCATTATCGAACGCAGCAATAGGGTCGTGCTTCATCTATATAAGCTCAAGCCAGCCATATATCGATCGGATTAAGATCGGCAGCAATCGACATCCAATCGTCTATGATGTCCTCCATATAGTATTGCTTTCACCGTTCTGTAGCGCAGCCGCGGCCCTCTCCACTAGCTCGAGCTGAGCAGGCCATCACTGTCGCGCCGGCATGGCGCTGGGCAGTTCCACCTGGTTCGGCCTGTCCGGCGAAGGCGATAGCGCGTGATCCATTCGGCACCATTCCGAGACATACGGATCGTGCCCACCGCCGCTCCCCCGATCCGATGTAAGGTTGGCTCGACATTTTAAGTCAATCTCAGGTCATCGTCGTTCTTCTTTAAGCAAAGGTATAAAAATGAGCCGATTTTGATCAGCGGCAATCATTCAGAGAAAATTTTCCGGTGGCCTGAGCAGATTTCAATCATAAAAAATCTTGTCAATCGACAAATTTGCGATAAAGATTATGTTGTCATTAGGTTATGTCTGTCATCTTCTGTTCGGAAGACAACGCGGATTGGCTTATTTGAGATAACTCCACACAATATTATTGAATATAAATCTAGAAACAACACACCAACCAGATACCCCTCGAATATCGATATTCCTGCCTCCCTTCGGCGGCGGGAAATTCTCTGAACCCGGCACTCTGATCCCGACACAAGGCGTCGACACATGGCTCTCGCGAAGAAATCCGCCATCCACTCCATGCCGGCCCCGTCCGCTCCGAGGGAGAGCGTTTCGGCCCCTACCGGTCGATCGCACCTCGTCGCCGAGGCTGAGAAGCGCAAGGCCCGGACCTTCGCGCGCCAGCAGAAGGCCGCCGAGCGAATCGCCTCGGCCACCGCCGAGCTGTCCAGCGGGATCGCCGAGGCCTCGGCCGCGGCCGAGGAGCTGCGCAAGGCCTCCGAGCAGATCGGCGTCGGCGCCGAGGAGGCCGCGGGCGCCGCGCAGGAGACCATGAAGGCGGTGAACCAGGGGGCGGCCCTGATCCAGGCCGCCAAGGAGAACGCCACCACGTCGCTGCGCAAGACCGAGGCCCTGTCCGATCTCGTCGTCCAGACCGCGGCGCAGATCGAGACCTCCGTGGCCGCGATCACCAAGGCGTCCGAGCGCCAGGAGGCGTCGGTGAAGCTGGTCGAGGAGCTCGACCGGCAGGCGAGCGCCATCGGCGAGATCGTCAAGGCCGTCGCCCGGATCGCCGACCAGACCAACCTGCTGGCGCTCAATGCCGCCATCGAGGCGGCCCGGGCCGGCCAGCACGGCAAGGGCTTCGCGGTGGTCGCCGACGAGGTGCGCACTCTGGCCGAGACCAGCGAAAAGTCCGCCCGCGACATCCAGGCGCTCGTGGCGCAGATCCAGGCCGACGTGAAGGTCGCGGCCGACGGGATCAGCCAGTCGGCGATCTCCGCCCGGTCCCAGGTTGAGACCGGCCGGGCAGTCACGAGCCAGCTCGAGCGGGTCCGCACCGACATGGCCGGGATCATCGATGGCTGCACCGACCTTGCCCGGGCCGCCGACGAATCGGCCACCGCCGCCACCGAGGCGCAGAAGGGCGCGGAGATCATCGCGGCCGCGGCCGAGGAGCAGAGCGCGGCCTGCCAGGAGGCCGGCAAGATGGTCGAGCAGCAGACCACCGCGCTGGCGCAGAGCGAGGACGCCGCCCAGGAGCTGTCCGGCCTCGCCGAGGAGCTGAAGAACAGCACCAATATCGGCAAGAGCGCCGAGGAAGTCGCCTCCGCGGCGGAGGAGCTGTCCAGCGCCGTCGAGGAGATCAACCGCGCCGCCGGTCAGGTCACGATCGCCCTCGACGAGATCTCCAAGGGCGCCCAGCAGCAATCGGCCGCGACCCAGCAATCCTCGGCCGCCATCGCGCAGATCGAGCGGCGCGCCCAGGTGACCCAGACCCTGGCGGGCGCCGCCGTGGAGAAGGCGCAGGAAATCTCGCAGATGCTGGTCCAGAACAAGGAGCTGGTGGACGCGATGATCGGCGGCCTCGAGCAATCCGTCGAGGCGGGCCGCGTGAGCCGCGATCAGGTCGCCGCACTGGAGCAGGTCAGCCGCCGCATCGACAAGATCGTCGATGCCATCACCACAGTCTCGATCCAGACCAACATGCTGGCGGTCAACGGCTCGGTCGAGGCGGCCCGCGCCGGCGAGTTCGGCAAGGGGTTCGCCGTGGTCTCGACCGATATCCGCAACCTCGCCCGAGATTCCGCCGAGAATGCCGAGCGGATCAAGGACACGGTCAAGACCATCCAGGACACGATCGTGTTCGTGCGCGGCGATATCCAGGAGATCGCCGACGGCGCCGCCCACGAGGTCGAGAAGAGCGCTGCCATCTCCCGGAACTTCGACACCGTGATCAAGGACATGGCCGAGGTGCTGGGCGGCAACCGGGAGATTCTGTCCGGCGCAGACGGGATCACCCGCATGGTCCGGGAGGTCCAGACGGCGATCGAGCAGGTCGCCGCCGCGGCCCAGCAGGCGGCACGGACCTCCGGGGAGGCCGGAATCGCGGCCAGCGAGCAGGGCAAGGGCGCCGAGCAGCTCGCCGCCGCGATCGAGGAGATCGCCTCGCTCGCCGACGAGCTCCAGGCCGCCTGAGCCGAACCGCCCGGAGAGCGAAAGACCGACCATGGCAAACGCAGCAGCTCAGGCGGTGCAGGCGCTGGATTCCGGGTTCACGCCCGATCTGGCGGAGGGCACCGCACGACCCGACCAGGAGGACGGACGCAGCGAGGCCCGTCAGTTCGTGATCTTTCACGTCGAGACGGAGATGTTCGCCGTCGCGCTGGCCGACGTGCAGGAGATCATCCGGATTCCCGAAGTGGTGCGGGTGCCGTTCAGCCCCGCCTCGCTGCTGGGGCTGGCCAACCTCCGCGGCACGGTCCTGCCGGTCCTGAACCTGCGGGACGTGTTCGCCTTCCCGCCGGTGCTGAACGACGACGCCACCCGGGTGGTGGTGCTCGACCAGGGCAATCCGATCGGCCTCGTGGTCGACCGGATGGCCAACGTCGTGACCGTCGATCCCGACCGGATCGAGCCGACCTCGGCGATCGAGGGCAGCGTCGACACCGCGCTCCTGACCGGGATGATCAAGGGCGACGACGGCCGGTCGATGGTGATGATCCTGGACGCGGCCCAGCTGGTGAGCCGCGAGTTCAGCCAGTTCTCCACGAAGACCCGCCGGGCCGCCGGCCAGGTGCAGGCCGCCGACGTGGCCTCGTCCGCCCGGGCCGAGGCCGAGGCCGACGAGGACCAGCTCGTGAGCTTCGAGGTGGCGGGTCAGGAATACGCCTTCCCGATCGAGCGGGTGCAGGAGATCGTGCAGCTGCCCGAGCGCCTGACCCACGTCCCGAACGCGCCGGCCCACGTGCTCGGGGTGATCACCCTGCGCAACCGCCTGCTGCCGCTCGTCTCCTTGCGCGAGATGTTCGGCCTCCAGGCCAAGGAATTCAGCGAGACCAACAAGGTCGTGGTGGTGTCGCTCGGCGAGGGCGGGACGTTCTCCGTCGGCGTCGTGATGGACAGCGTCAAGGAGGTGCTGCGGGTCAGCCGCAGCCTCGTCGAGGCGATGCCGGCCCTGCTGTCGCAGGACGGCGGCATGGACGAGATCCAGGCGATCTGTCGGCTGCAGGATGGGCAGCGGCTGGTCTCCATCCTGTCGGTCGAGAAGATGTTCGACACCAACGAGCTGCGCAAGCTTTCCGCCACGGGGAACGAGGGCATGAGTGCCGACGGACGACAGGACGGGGACGAGCGCCAGGACGCCGCCGACGAGGAGCAGTTCGTGGTGTTCCGGCTGATGGGCGAGGAATACGGCGTGCCGATCGAGGCGGTGCAGGAGATCGTCCGGGTGCCGGACGAGCTGACCCGGATCCCGAAGGCGCCGTCCTTCGTGGAGGGGGTGATCAACCTGCGCGGCGTGGTCCTGCCGGTGGTGGATCAGCGCCGCCGCTTCAACCTCGCCGAGGCGGAGCGCAACGACCGCCAGCGGATCATGGTCTTCACCGTCCGGGGCGTCCGGACCGGCTTCATCGTCGACTCGGTCTCCGAGGTGATGCGGATCTCGGCCAAGGCGATCGGCGAGGCGCCCAACCTCTCGGACGCGCAGCAGCGCCTGATCCGCCGGGTCGCCAACCTGGAGAGCCAGAAGCGCATGGTCCTCCTGCTCGACACGATGCAGCTGCTCGACACGCACGAAGCCGCCGCCGTCCAGCTCACGACCCACTGAGCGCGGGTCCGCCGCCCCTCACCCCGACCTGTCACCCCCGAAAGACCCCGCATGATCCGCGCCCTTGTGGCCGACGATTCCGCTCTGATGCGCAGGCACCTCACGCAGCTGCTCGAATCGGCGGGCGGCTTCACGGTTCAGACCGCCCGCAACGGCGTCGAGGTCCTGGAGGCGCTCCAGAGCTTCGATCCGCACGTGATCACCCTCGACGTCAACATGCCGGAGATGGACGGGATCACCTGCCTGTCGCGGATCATGAGCGAGGATCCGCGGCCGGTGGTGATGGTCTCGTCGCTGACCGAGGAAGGCGCCGAGACGACCCTGCAGGCGCTGAGCCTCGGGGCGGTCGACTTCGTCCAGAAGCCCGGCGGCACGATCTCCCTGTCGATCGACCGGATCCACCGCGAATTGCTGATGAAGGTCCGCAGCGCCGCGGTCACCAAGGTCCGGCGCAGCACCGGCCTACGCGGGCGCCTGGCCGCCCAGCGACGCCGCCCCGCTCCGGCGGCACCACCGCCGCAGGTCTCGTTCGCGGGCGGCCGCCCCGGGCTCGTGCTGATCGGCGTGTCCACGGGCGGCCCCGGGGTGCTGGAGGAGATCCTGCCGCGCCTGCCGAAGGATTTCCCCTGGCCGGTCCTGGTCGCCCAGCACATGCCGAGCAGCTTCACCGGCGTCTTCGCCCGGCGCCTGAACGACCTCTGCGCCGTCACGGTGGTGGAGGCCGCCCGGCAGATGCCGTTGGAGCCGGGCACGGTCTACATCGCCAAGGGGGATGCCGACCTCGTCGTCACCCGCCGGGGCATCGGCTATTCGGCGACGCCGCTGCCGCAGAGCGACGTGCATATCTGGCATCCCAGTGTCGCCCGCATGGTCGAGAGCGCGCTGGCCCTGCTCCCGGCCAACCGGCTGATCGCCGTTCAGCTCACCGGGATGGGCGACGACGGCGCCGAGGCGATGGCCCGGCTGCGGGCCGGCGGCGGCCTGACCATCGCGCAGGACGAGGAGACCAGCATCGTCTTCGGGATGCCGCAGGAACTGATCAAGCGCGGCGGGGCCACCGTGGTCCTGCCGAGCGACGCGATCGCAGAGCAACTGATCGGGTGGCTCCGTGCCCCCGAAGCCGGGACTCGAGCCGGGGAACGCCGCCGTGGCGCTTAAGAAACCGAACCACGCGCCGAAGGGTGCCGAGGAACCGCCGCACGCGGATCTCGCTACGCTGACGGCTGCCCTCGCCGCGCCCGAGAGTGCCGAGCGGCGCCGGGCCGCCCGGGAGCTCGGCGCCTTCCCGGAGGCCGGGCCGCTTCTCTGCACGCATCTCGCGCAGGAGCCGGCCACCAGCGTCCGGGCCGTGATCCTGACGACGCTGATCCGCCTCAAGTCGCCCGCGGTGGTGGCCGGCCTGCTGCCCCTGCTGCGCAGCGAGGACAGCGCCCTGCGCAACTCTGCGATCGAGGCGCTTCAGGAGATGCCCGCCGAGGTGGAGCCGCACGTCGCCGACCTGCTGGCCGATTCCGACAGCGACGTCCGCATCATGGCGGTCAACATGCTGAGCCTTCTGCCGCACCCGAAGGCGCCGGACTGGCTGGCCGCGGTCGTGGCGCGCGATGCCCACATCAACGTCTGCGCGGCGGCGGTCGACGGCCTCGCGGAGATCGGCAACGAGAGCGCCGTCGCGCCGCTCCAGGCCCTGGCCGCGCGCTTCCCCGACGTGCCGTTCATCCGCTTCGCGGCCGCCGCGGCGATCCGCCGGATCGGAGGGTCGTGATGCAGCCCAACCGTACCTTCGGACAGACCACCCCGGCGATCCAGATCACCGAGGACGACTACGAAAAATTCTACGAATACTTCTACCGCCGCACGGGCATCTCGTTCAGCGGCAAGAAGGAATATTTCGTCGAGAAGCGCCTCCTGGAGCGGATCGCCAAGACCGGAAGCGACAGCTTCAAGGCCTACTTCACCCTGCTGCGCTTCCAGGCCTCGGGCGAGGAGCTGCAGCACCTCGTCAACCTGATGACGGTCAACGAGACCTACTTCTTCCGCGAGGATTACCAGTTCGATGCCCTGGTGCGCGGCATCCTGCCCGAGATCACCCGGACGCGCCGCCCCGGTGGGACGCTGCGGATCTGGTCGATGCCGTGCTCGACCGGGGAGGAGCCGTACTCGATCGCGATCCAGATCCTCGAATACTGGTCGCGGGCGGACGAGTTCGCCATCGAGATCACCGGGTCGGACATCGATTCCCGGGTGCTGGCCGATGCCCGCAAGGGGATCTACGGCAACCGCTCCCTGCAGCGGCTGTCGCCGGAGCTGCGCAAGAAGTACTTCCGCCGGCTCGGCGACGACCAGTTCGAGATCCACGAGGAGCTGCGCGGCTCCATCGAGTTCTCGATCGCCAACCTGTCGGATCCGATCCACATGCACCGCTACCGCGCGATGGACGTGATCTTCTGCCGTAACCTGCTGATCTATTTCGACGACACGTCCCGACGCGCCGCGGTCGAAGCGCTCTACGAATGCCTGGTCCCGGGCGGCTTCATCTGTCTGGGCCATTCCGAGAGCATGAGCCGCATGTCGTCGATGTTCCTGCCGCGCAAGTTCGGCGACACGATCGTCTATCAAAGACCGATCGATCAGGATTGATACGAGCATGTCCGGCAAACGAATACTTGTCGTCGAAGACGGCATCACGATGCGGATGTTCTACCGGGACGTGCTCGGCCGTGCCGGGTTCGTGGTCGAGGAGGCCGCCAACGGCGTCGAGGGCCTGGAGAAGGCCCTGCTCGGCGGCTTCGACCTGATGATCGTCGACATCAACATGCCCAAGATGGACGGCTACGAGCTGGTGTCCCGGATCCGCCGCGAGCCGTCGCTCCAGGCGATTCCCGTGGTCACGATCAGCACCGAGGCCAAGGACGCGGATGCGAGCCGGGCCTACGCGGTGGGCGCGAATTTCTACATCGTCAAACCGGCCGATCCCGTCCTGCTGGTCGAGACCGCGCGCCTGCTGACCGGTGCGCAGGCATGACCAACCCCCTGCTGGCCCGGTTCATCCCGGAGGCGCGCGAGCTTCTGCAGGTCTCGGCCAGCGGATTGCTGAAGCTGGAGCGGAACCCGACCGACGAGACCGCGATCAACGAGGTGTTCCGGGCGGTCCACACGATCAAGGGCTCGTCCGGCCTGTTCGACGCGGTGGCCCTGACCCGGCTGGTCCATGCCGCCGAGGATCTCCTCGGGGAGGTCCGGTCCGACGCGCTCCAGATCGATTCGAGCCTGGTCGATATGCTGCTCGACAGCCTCGACCAGGTCGGCCAGTGGATCGACGAGCTGGAGCGGCGCTCGGCGCTGCCGACGGATGCCGACGGGGTCGCGCACCGGATGGCCGCGCTGCTGCGCCAGCGGCTGGGCGCGCAGGACCAGGACGATGTGCCCGACGACGCACCGGCGGACGCCGCGCCGCAGGGGGCCGATCCGGCGCCCGACGGCGACGTCGCGACGCTGCCGCCGGGGTTTCTCGCCCGCCTGTCGGCCCCCGCCTGCCTGGACGCGTTCCGCCGCGCCTGCGGCGGCCAGGCCGTGCATCTCGTCCGCTACGCGCCGGAACCCGGCTGCTTCTTCAACGGCACCGATCCCCTGCAGGCGATCCAGCAGGTGCCCGGAGCGCTGGCCCTCGACATCGCGGCGGCGGAGCCTTGGGGACCGCTGGAGGATCTCGACCCATACCAGTGCAACCTGCACTTCTCCCTGCTGACCGCGGCGCCCCGGCCCGAGATCGAGCAGGCGATGCGCTACGAGCTGGACCAGATCACCATCGCCCCCGTCCGGCCCCGGGACCTCGTGCGGATCGAGGGCGAGCCCAGCGACGGGCCGATCTGGGACGACTTTCGCGAGGCGGCCTCGGCGTTCCTCGCTGCGGGGCGCCACGACGATCTGCGGACGGCCGTGGGCGCGCTGCGCAGCGTCGCCGGGCCGACGCTCTGGCGCCGGCAGGCGCTGGACTGGCTGGAGGCCGCCCTGTCGGCGGTGCAGCCCGATTCCGCCCTCGTGGCGGCGCTGGTGGCGGCTGCCGGCTCGGGCCGGTTCGATCCGGCCCCGGCCGCCCCTGCGCCCGCAGCTCCGGCTCCGGCGCCGCAGCCGGCACCACAGGCCGACCCGCGCCAGGAGCTCGCCCGCTCGGTCCTGGCGAGCCAGCACCGGGCCCTGGAGCAGGCAGGCTACGATGCGGATCGCCTCGCCTCGGTCGGGACCGTGGTGGGGAACGTGCTCCTCAGCCTCGGCCGCGACGCCGACCGCACCGCGATCCAGGCGGCGTTCGAGGCGGCCCGGGAGGCCCGCTCGGTCGCGCCGGTTCTGAGCGCCCTGTCGGCCGTGCTCGACGGCGCCCCGCTCCAGCGCACGGAGGCGGCGCCCGCGCTGCCGGACGCGCTGCCCCCGGCCTTCGAGGAGGTCGCGCCGGTGGCGGGCGCGAAGGAGCCCGAGGGCCGCATCGCCCCAAAATCCCTGAAGGTCGATCAGGCGAAGATCGACCTGCTGATGAACCTGATCGGCGAGCTGGTCGTCTCCAAGAACGCCCTGCCGTTCCTCGCCAAGCGGGCGGAGGAGACCTACGCCTCGCGCGAGATGTCCCGCGAGATCAAGGAGCAATACGCGGTCATCGACCGGCTCGCCCAGGAGATGCAGGGCGCGATCATGCAGGTCCGCATGCTGCCGGTCTCCGAGATCTTCGACCGGTTCCCCCGGCTGGTGCGCGACCTCGCGCGCAAGCTCGGCAAGCGGATCGACCTCGCCCTCGAAGGCGAGGACACGGCGGCCGACAAGACCATCATCGAGGCCCTGGGCGACCCGCTGCTGCACATCGTCCGCAACTCCCTCGACCATGGGCTCGAATCGCCGGACGAGCGCCGGGCGGCGGGCAAGTCGGCGACGGCGCGCATCCTGCTCAAGGCCCGCCAGGAGGCCGACAGCGTCGTCATCGAGGTCCAGGATAACGGCCGCGGCATCGACCCGGTCCGGATCCGCGCCGCCGCCATCGCCAAGGGCGTGATCGGCCAGGAGGAGGCGGACCGCCTGTCCGACCAAGAGGCGATCAACCTGATCTACCGCCCGGGCTTCTCGACGGCGGCGGAGATCTCCGACCTGTCCGGCCGCGGGGTCGGGATGGACGTGGTGCTGACCACCGTCGAGAAGCTCGGCGGCCAGGTCTCGGTGAGCTCCCGCCTCGGCGAGGGCACGACGACCCGCCTCGCCCTGCCGCTCAGCATGGCGGTCACCCGGATCATGATCGTGGAGGCCGCCGGCAGCCTCTACGGCGTGCCGATGGACATGATCGTTGAGACCGTGCGGGTCCCGCGCGAGCGCATCCGGATGATCAAGAAGGCCGAGACCTTCGTGCTGCGCGAGACGATCATCCCGCTGCTGCGCCTGTCGCGCCTGCTGCACCTGCCTGATCAGCCGCGGGGCGAGGCCGACGCCGCCGTCCTCGTCTGCCACGTCAACGGCCGGCGCGTCGGGCTGATCATCGACAACTTCCGGGAGGGGATGGACGTGATCCTGAAGCCCCTGGAGGGCGTCCTGACCGGTCTCGGCGGCTATGCCGGCACGACCCTCCTGGGGGATGGCCGCGTCCTCCTGGTCCTCGACCTCAGGGAGCTGCTGTGATGGCCATCCGGATCGTCCGCAAGACCATCCATCTCGAAGGGCATTGCACCGTCGAGGAGGCCCTGCCGCTGCTGGAGGCCCTGCGCAAGCCGGGCGCCCACAAGGTCGTGCTGACCAAGTGCCAGGGGCTCCACGCCGCGATCCTGCAGGTCCTCGCCGCCGCGCGGCCGGCCGCGCTCGCGCCGCCCGCCGACCCGGCGCTGGCCGGCCTGGTCATGCCGTTCCTCGACGCGTCCCGGCAGGCGGCGCCCGGAGCGGCCGCGTGACCACGATCCTGGCCATCTCGAACCGGAAGGGCGGCAGCGGCAAGTCGACGACCTCGGTCAACCTGGCGGCGGAGTGCGGCGCCCGCGGCCGGCGCACGCTGCTGGTCGACCTGGACACCCAGGGGCATGCCGGGCTCGGCTTCGGCGTCGTGCCGGAGCGCGACGCGCCGACCGCCCACCACGTCTTCACGAGCCCCGATTTCGACTTGCAGGCGGCCATCCGGCCGACCGCCTGCGCGGGCGTGTCGGTCGCCCCCGCCGACCAGCTGTTCGACGGCACCACGGCTTTGGACCGCAGCGTCTCGGCCCTGCAACGCTGCCTGCGCAGCCCGGAGATCGCGGCGCGGTTCGATCTCGTGATCCTCGACACGCCGCCGTCGCTCGACATGATCCTGGTGAACGCCCTGGCGGCGGCCGAAGGCGTCCTGGTCCCGATGATCCCCCACGCCCTGTCGGCCGAGGGTGTGCGGCAGCTGGCGCGGCTGTTCTTCCGCATCGCCACGACGGTCAATAGCGGCCTGAAGGTCGTCGGATTGCTGCCGGTGATGCTCAACGTGCACACCAATCACCACCGCGAGACCATGCAGGACATCGCCCGGGAATTCGGGATCGAGCGCGTGCTCACCGGGATCCGGACCGACATCCGTCTGGCGGAGGCGTTCGCCGCCCGTAAACCCGTCCGGGACTATGCACCCCTGAGCCGGGGAACCGCCGATTACGGCCTTCTCGCCGACGAGCTGACCGCCGTCTGGCAGGCCGATGCGGCGCCCGCCGCCCACGCACCATCCTAGGAGAAACTCTTGGCCACAACGATCATGATTGTCGACGATTCCCCCACGATGCTGATGAGCATCGAGGGGATCCTGAGCAAGGCCGGACTCGGCGTCCTCAAGGCGGCGAGCGGCGAGGAAGCCGTCACGACGCTGCAGGGCGGCGCCAAGCCCAACCTGCTGATCACCGACCTCAACATGGGCGCGATGAACGGCATCGACCTCATCCGCCGGGTGCGCAAGCTCCCGGGCCTGCAATTCATCCCGATCCTGATGCTGACCACCGAGTCCCAGCAGGACAAGCGCAACGAGGCCAAGTCGGCGGGTGCCACGGGCTGGATCGTCAAGCCGGTGGATCCGGAAGCCCTGCTCAAGGTGATCCGTCAGCTTGTTCCCGGAGCCTGATATGGCCTGGGTGCCCCCGCCGCGCGCGATCCGATGGATCGGCCCGCTCTGTGCGGTCCTGACGGCCCTGGCGCTTGGCGCCGTCGGCGCGGTCGCGTTCGGCCCCGCCCCGGGCGTCGCCGCCCTCGCAATGCTCGGCTTTGCGGCCACGTGGGGCGCGGCCTGGGCCTCGGTGACGCTGAACCGCCATGCGATGGAGCTGGAAGCGCCGGCGCCCCAGGAGCCGGCACCGCTTCCGGCGGATCGGCCGGACGAATCCGGGGTGGAGGACGCTGCGGGACGCGCGGGGGTCCAGGCCGCTCTGGCCGACCATTTCGCGGTTTACGATCGCCTGTTCGAGCGCGCTGCCAACGACACGGCCTCGGTCACCACCGAGACCGAGGCCGCCGCCTTCGACATCATGACCAGCCTGCGGGAGGTCGATGGCGCGATGACCGAGCTGCTGGCCTTCCTCGATCTGTCCGGCTCCAACGCGCGGGTGATCGAGATCGTCGACCAGACCGACCAGCAGCTCACCGAGAACCGGCAGCTGATCGGCGACTTCCTGGTCCGGCGCGACCAGGACGTGGTGGAATGCCGGCAGCGCCTCGACGAGCTCGACGTCGCGACCGCGCAGCTGACGCGGGCGACCGAAGGCGTGCAGACCATCGCCCGCCAGACCAACCTGCTCGCCCTGAACGCGACGATCGAGGCCGCCCGGGCCGAGAAGGCCGGCGCGGGCTTCGCCGTGGTGGCGAAGGAGGTCAAGGAACTCTCGAACGCCTCGGCCACCACCGCGACCCGGATCGCCCAGGATCTCGCCAGCCTGCGCGAGTCCATCCGGGAAAACTTCTCCATCCTGGTCAACGACCGCGTCGAAGGCGAGCGCGGCGAACTCATGAAGATCGCTGCGGCGATCGCCAGCCTCACGGAGAACATGGAGCGCCTGGTCGCCCATCAGCGGGACACGCTGGTGAAGGTCCAGGAAGAGAGCGCCCGCATCGCCCAGCCGATCGTCCGCCTCATCGGCTCGATCCAGTTCCAGGACGTCACCCGGCAGCGCCTGCAGCATCTGGAAGGTATCTTTGCGGCAGCCCGGACACATCTCCAGGCGCTGGATCTATCGAATCCCTTGACGAAATCTTGGCCGGACGTTAAGTCTTTTGCAGAAATCGCGCTCTCAGAAGGGCCATCACCGCCGAGAAATAATGTGAAGAACAATAATGAAATCGAGTTGTTTTAGTCTTTATTGATAGACTTAGATTTAAGAACTGCATCCGTCCTGTCTATTAGGGTACGCGATGCGCCATTTCAGGTTCGAAAACAGAAGGATTGATCCATGGCATCGGTCCTACTGACGGATGACGTGTCGGTCGTCAGGATGACGATCCGACGGTTTCTCGAGCGGGGTCAGCACACAGTCCAGGAATGCGGGTCCGCCGCCGAGGCGGAGGCGCTCCTGGGCGCCCGGCCGTTCGACATCCTCGTCACCGACCTCTGGATGCCCGGACGGGACGGCCTGACGCTGATCGGCTGGGTCAAGGCGCACAAGCCCGGCCTGCCGATCATCGCGATTACCGGGGGCGCCCCACGGGCACCCCAGCTCTTCTCGATGGAGGAGGCGGCGCGCGTCGGAGCCGACCGCGTCCTCATGAAGCCGGTCGGCATGCAGGAACTCCTGGGCGCCGTCTCCGCCCTCGCCCCATCAGCCGCCACGGAGTGACCGAACTGATGCACGGCGTCGGACAAATCCTTCTGCAGAACCGGGCGAGCGTGCTCGATGCGTGGCTCGCACGCCTGCGCGACACCGCGCCGGGGGCGCATCCGGCCTCGCTTCAGCTGCTCAAGCTCGAACTGGGCACGCTGGTCGAGAAGCTCACGGGCTATTTCCTCACGGATGACGAAGACGGCGCCGGCGCCGGCCCAGCCTTCAAGTCCGTCGAGGAGCAGGCCGCCACGACCAGCGCCGCCTGCGCCCGCGACGGCCTGACGCCGATGGAGACCGCCACGCTCATCCTGTCGCTGAAATCGATCGCGGGCGAGCTGCTCGATCGCGAGACCAGCGCCAAGGCGACGGAACTCTACAGGATGCGCACCGCTCTCGACGCGGTGGTGGACAGGCTGGCGTTGGTCACCTTCGCGGCCTTCGTCGAGACGCGCGAGGAGATCATCAAGCGCCAGGGCCGGGCGCTCCTGGATCTCGCGACCCCGGCCCTGCCGATCTGGCGTCACATCATCTTGATGCCGCTCGTCGGGATCATCGACACGCAGCGGGCCCGTCAGGTGATGGAATGGCTGCTTGAGGCGCTGTCCCGGGAGGAGGCGCGGATCGCGATCCTCGACGTGACCGGCGTGCCGCTGATCGACAGCCGCGTCGCCCTGCACCTGACCAAGACCGTCGAGGCCGCGCGCCTGCTCGGTTCCCAGGTGATCGTCACCGGCATCAGCCCCGACGCGGCCCAGACCCTCGTGAAGCTCGATGTGGACCTGTCGAACATGATCACCCGGGGCAGCCTGCGGTCCGGCCTGGCCGAGGCCTTCCGGCTCCTCGGCCAGCATGCCAAGGGCCCGATCGAGACGATGATCTGATGCGCGTCCCCATCCTCCGGCTCGGCCGCGTCCTCCTGACCTCCCTGCCGGCCGACCTGACGGACCAGCAGGTGATGGATCTCCAGATCGACGCCCTCGCGCTGATCCAGGCCGGAAAGGCCGACGGGCTCGTGATCGACATCACGGCGGCCGATGTCGTCGACTCGTACATGGCCCGGATCCTCTCGGAGACGGCCAAGATGGTGAAGATCATGGGCGGCGTGGCGGTCCTGGCCGGGATGCAGCCCGCCGTGGCCCTGACCCTCGTGGAGATGGGCCGGGGCATGATCGACATGGAGACCGCCTTCGATCTTGAGGGCGGCGTCGCCAAGGTCGCTCGGATGGTGGCGTCCCGCGGAGGTCGCCATGACGAAGTCCCGACCACCTGATCGCTCCGAACTGGAACCGGGGGCGTCTGGCACCGCGACGCGTGCGGTCATCGACATCCGGATCCAGGACGACATCCTGCGGGCCCGCCAGGCGAGCCGCGCCGCCGCCGCCGCGATCGGGTTCGGCACCGTCGATCAGACCCGCCTGGCCACGGTCGTCTCCGAGCTCACCCGCAACATCCTGACCTATGCCGGCAACGGCGAATGCCGGGTGCTCACGCGGCTGACGGCCCAGGAGCGGAACATCGTGATCGAGGCCGAGGACCAGGGCCCCGGCATCGCCGACGTTACCGGCGCGCTGACGCGCGGATACTCCACCGGGGGCGGCCTCGGCCTCGGCCTCGCCGCCGTGCACAAGCTGATGGACGACATGACCATCGAGACCCGTCCGGGCCGCACCCTGGTCCGGGCCGGCATGACGAGGCGCCGATGAGTCCGGAACCGGACGTGGTGACCGTCAACGTGACGAGCGAGATCGACGCTGCCGAGGCGCGGCAGGAGGCGCGCCGGCTCGCCCTGCGCCACGGCTTCACCACCGTGCGGGCGCACGGCTTGGCGACGGCGGTGTCCGAACTCGCCATGAACCTCGTCCTTCACACCGACCGCGGCGGCCTGATCCGCCTGACCGCGCAGGATGCGACCGGGGCGGCCGTGATCGAACTGGTCGCCGAGGATAATGGCCCGGGGATTCCCGATCTCGCGCTGGCCATGGAGGACGGCTTCTCGACCCGCGGCGGCCTGGGCTGCGGTCTGCCGGGGACGCGCCGCCTGGTCGACACCTTCGCGATCACCTCCCGGGTCGGGGAAGGGACCCGCATCGTCTGCCTGGTGCGGCGGCCATGAATCCGGCATCGCAGATCCCGGAGCCCCGGATCGCCGCGGCGACCCGGACCTATCCCGGCGAGACCGTGTGCGGCGACATGGTCGCCTGGTGGCGGGAGGGGGACGCCACCTTCGCCTGCATCGTCGACGGCCTCGGCCATGGGCCGGACGCCCACCAGGCCGCCCGCAGCCTGCTCGCCCTGGTCGAGGGCCAAGCGGGCATCGAGCCGACGGACCGGCTCGTCACCGCCGACAGGGCCATGCGCCACACCCGCGGCGCTGCGGCGGCGCTGGTGCGGATCGATCCCGCCGCGCGCACCATCACGGTGGCGGCGGTCGGCAACATCCAGGGGGCGCTGTTCTCCACGCGAACCCTGCGCTTCGACGGCATGCCGGGGATCGTCGGGGCCGGCCTGCGCCCGCTCAAGCCGCTCGTCCTGCCGTTTTCCGCCGCCGACATCCTGGTCCTGTGGACCGACGGTCTCCGGCCGGTGGATCTGGAGGCGGACCCGCAGGCGGCGCGCAGCGATCCCGAGCGCCTCGCCGCGGACCTGATGGCCAGCCACGGACGCCAGAGCGACGATTGCGGCGTCCTCTGCGTCGCGTTCCGCGCGTGACGCTGCATGAACAGCCTCCTGCAGCGCTACACCGCCGGCATGGCCCGTTACGTCGCCACGGCGGCCGAGGCGCCGCTCCTCGACATCGAGGAACTCGGCCGCCTGGCGATCACCGACGACATCTCCCTCGACGAGATCGCCGGGCTGCATGAGGGCGCGGCGCTGGCGCTGACCGATCAGGGCGTGCCGATCAACGAGCCGGAGATCATCCGGCGCATGTCGGCCTGCCTGAGCGCCCTGATGGTCTCGGCGGCGGTGGCCTACCGTACCAAGATCGATCTGCTCGAGCAGCATCGGCAGCAGGAGCGCGACCGGACCGAGCGGGACCGGCAGCGCCTGGAGACGCTCGGCCAGTTCGTCGGCTCGGTGGCGCACGAGCTCAACAACCTGCTCCAGCCCGTGCGC
>NZ_JAKSYK010000061.1:0-12201 GCF_022829425.1 Methylobacterium sp. J-072
GAGTGTCGAGCGAGAACTCGTAGAACAAGGCACCCTGCTCGACTTGCCGAGGTCCCATCATCTGCTTCGATCTCCGTCTCTCGACAGGAGTGAATCACCTCATCACAACCGCTGCAACACCCGAGTTTTTCAACAGAATCGGTGGGAAGCGGAAGTTGGCCTTACACCCGGAAGTGGACCTTCGGCTTCGCGCTCATACCGGTCATTCAAAAAGCATCGATCGCTCCCCCATAGCGGGCATTCAGCGTCACGACAGCGCCACGTCGACGAACGGACACCATGACATGCGGCACATCCCAAACTCGATGGTTGTCTTCGCCGGCACGATGCTGGCGGCTCCTGCCCTCGCGATCACGGTGACCAACTACGATAAGGACGAGCACATCCTGACGGTAGATGGTCCGCGCGTAGTCCGCACGGTTGATGAGCGGAAACACCGCCGGGTCGCGAAGCGGGGCAAGGAGCGGATCGACGGGCAGGTGGAGGTAGGGATTGATCCCGGCGGCCTGGACCTGGCCGTCCCAGACGTAGCGGTAGATGTCGCTCGACAGGAAGGGCAGGGACGGCAGCAGGGTCGCCCGCATCGCGACCGCGACGGTCAGGACGATCCAGAACGCCGCCCGCGGCAGCGGGGCGACAAGAACGAGCCGCACGGCGACGAGGTAGGTCCCCACACCGAGCGCGAGCACGCCGACGAACACGTTGGCCCGCGCGTGCGAACCGACCGTGTCGGCGCCGGGCACGTGCAGCATCAGCGCCGCCAGCGTGATCAGGATGAGGAGGACGCCGAGCCCCGCCAGTTGCACGACGCAGGCCGGCATGCGAGGCCTCATGCCGCCTCGTCCGATGCCGAGCGCTTGAGATCACCGCGCCGCAGCCGGAGCCCGTCGAGGACGCGCCGCGTCGCAGGTGCCGTCTCGACGCCGGCATCCGCGAGCAACCTCATGAACGCTTCCATGTCGTCGACATCGTACCAGGGTTCGAGTTCGACGAGGTCGAGGTCGATCGCCCGGGCCCGGGCCCGGGTCGCCTCGGCCACGTGCTCAGTACTCCAGGCGATGTCGGCGAACATCTCCGCATGGGCCGCTTTGAGACCAAGAAGGTAGTAGCCTCCGTCGGGACAGGGGCCGAGCACGGCCCGGTCGCCTGGCGCGAGCAGGTGCCCTGCGGCCTCGATCAGCAGGCGCGCCGGGAGCGTGGGGATGTCGGAACTCAGCACGCAGGCGGCGGCATGGCCGCGCTCCAGCATGCCTTCGATGGCATGGAGCAGGCACCGGCCGAAACCGCTGACGCACTCGGGCATCGGCGGAGATCCATCCGCGAGGATCAACTTTGTATCGGGACCGACATGGGCAGCGATCAGCGCCTCGCTGCCGACGGGCGCATAGGCGGCATAGGCGACGATCCGCGCGCTGCGGGCGGACCGCGCGATCGTCCCGTCGGTGTCGCGGAGGAACGCTGCGCTGAGGGCCGCGGCCTCCTCGGGGGCGAAGGGCGGACACAGGCGGGTCTTGGAGCGACCGGCCTGGGGGGCCTTTGCCATGATGCCGATGGCACAGTCCGGGATGTGTACGCCGTCGGCCATGGACCCTAGCGACGTCGCCTCCATCAGAGGCTGCTTTGCCAATTGAAGCCCTTCCTCTCAGAATAACCGGACTGATAGACGTTGCTCACCTCGATCGCGGTGATCCACTTCGGATTTTTGAAACCAAGCTTCGTCGAGGTCCGAAGCCGCAAGGGAAACCCGAAAGGGTCAGGCAGCGTCTCGCCCGCGTATTTCGTCGCGAGCAATGTCTGCGGATGCAAAGCAGTGGCCATGTCGATACTGCTGGGATAGTCGTCGGCCGTCCGGAACGAGACGTATTTGGCCTTCAGATCGGCTCCCACGCGTTCGAGGAAGGTCCGCAGCGGTACACCCGACCATTGCCCGATGTAATCCCATCCCTCGACACAGATGTGACGGACAATGATCTGCTTCTCCGGCAGCGCGGCGATGTCTTGAAGCGTCCATGCACGCTTGCTCTCGACGCTGCCCGCTACGTCGAGACGCCAGGTCGCACCGTCCACGGGCTTGACCTCCTCGACGGGGAAATAGGCGTTGAAGCGGGGCGGCTTGAGGACAAGATGCTCGGGATATTCCGGCGCGAGCCGGTCCGGGTCGAACAGGACGGCCTGGACCCCGTCGTTGAAGGTGGAGATGGCCCGCAAGGCCTTGCCCACGGCACTCGTGCTTGAGACGTCGCACCCCGTAAGCATGGTCAGGGCCCCGAGCGACAGGCCGCCGCGGAGGAGGCCCCTTCGCTCGATCGCCCGCACTAGAGGCGCGTGGTCGTCGAGAATGCGCGGATCGGGCGGCAAGTCCGGTCGAAACGGCGAGCTCATCGGGATTCTCCTACGGGCGCATGTCCGGGACCGCGATCGAGGCGCGGGCCGCCGGTCAGCATCGCCCAGAGCGTCCGCGGCACGAGCAGCGCCAGAACGACGTGGACGAACAGGAAGCCGACGATGACCGCCATGCCTAGGAAATGCGCGAGACGCGCCCCCTGGAAGTCGCTGAACAGCGCGACAAGGGACGAGAACTGCACCGGTTTCCAGATCGCCAGCCCGGTGACGACCTGCATCACGCCCGCGAGGATGACGACGATGTAGAGGACCTTCTGGACGGCGTTGTAGACGGTCAGGTCGTCGTGGGTGATCTTGAACCGCAGGGTCTCGCGCACCGTCTGGATCAGCTCGGAGACGGCGATGGGTAGAAGCTTCTCGCGGAAGCGCCCGGTGACGACGCCGTAGATCAGGTAGCCGAGCCCGTTAAGGGCGAGCACCCACATGCCGGCGAAGTGCCAGAGCAGGCTCTCCGCGCCCCAGCTCCCTAGCCGGATGGATTTGGGAAAGTGGAGGAACCCGAAGATCACCGAGTCGTCGTAGATGCCCCATCCCGAGCCGATCATCACGAGCATCGCGACGGCGTTGATCCAGTGCATGATCCTCACGGGCCAGGGATGGAGGCGGCGTCCGCGCGGTACTGGGCCGGCGGCAGGCTCGGAAACGGATCGAGAAGGGGCCATCACGCTCATCTCAGTTGCTTCGATGCGAGCCGAGCTTAAGTTACCACAACAGATAGAAATACTTCGATGAAAACTGGTTATCGCGATGATGCCCAAAATTGATGACGTTCTTCTTTGCCGGAAGTCGTCGCCTACTCGATGCTACCGCGCAGTGGATCAGCGGTATCGTCGTGCCGACCGATCGCGTGGCGGGAGGGACCCAATGGCCGTTGGGCGCTTGTGCGGATGGGCGTGGCTGATCCTGGTCATGGTCTGGCCGATGAGCTGTATCGCCGGCGCCGTGACGTCCTCGGACCTGCCGACTCGGTCGATGCTGGCGGAGCGTGCCGCACGCCGGTTTCCGCAGCCCGTGCGCGTCGGTGATCTGATCGATCGCCCCGTCCTTGAACCCGTGGAAGCGCAGCACGTGCTCGGCCGTGTAGACGCGGTCACGCGGGATGAGACCGGTGGGATCGCGGTAATCGTGCGGTTCGGAGGCTGGTTCGGTCTCGGGACGCGGCGGATCGCCGTGCCGGTGGAGGCCGTCGCCCTACTCGGCGAATACGTGGCGGTGATAGATTTCACACCGCAGCAGCTCGGCGACTTTCCGACCGTTTCTCCGCAGCGGGCGCAGGTGATCGATTCCGAAGAGACGATCCGAGTGGGCCTGACGAAGCCCTTTCACTGATCGAGGGTCGGAAACTTCCGAGTGTGTCCTCGACACGCGATCGGACTTGCGAAGCGGTTGGGCAAAGCGCCCCCGTCGATGCTAAAATGGTGTACTGTTATTCACCGTGACTGTCAGCTCGACTGCCGCCGTTCCGCTGTGATGGTGCGGGCGATTGCCGGCATCGGCCGCTCGGGAGGCTGCGATGGTCTGCACGATCGTGTTCGCGGGCGGGGATCAGGGGCTTTGGCGCGTGACGAACACCGCCACAGTGATCGGGGACCCGCTCCCTCCGGCGGAACGGCTTGCCATCGTCCCGTTCGGACCCGAGATTCTGTCTTCGTCCGTCTGGCGACTGAGGGGGGCGGTCAGCAACCTGCGTTACACGACCCGAAGCGAGGCCGCGGACCTGCGTGCCCTTCAGCCGCCCCTCCACCGTTCGACGGCTCTGCGCGCAGCCCTCATTCCGATCCGCAAAACCCAGGCCTGGTGGGACCTGGCTCAAGACGAGCGCCGTGGGATCTTCGAAGAGACGTCGCATCATACTGCTCTAGGTCTCGGGGTTCTGCCGGCCATTGCCCGCCGCCTGCACCACAGCCGCGACCTCGGCGAGCCCTTCGATTTCCTGACCTGGTTCGAGTTCGCCCCCGAACATGAGGCTTCGTTCGACGCGCTGCTCGATATGCTTCGCGCGACCCACGAGTGGACTTATGTCGCTCGCGAGGTCGACATCCGACTGACCCGCGATATGGGGCCTTGAGTCGGTGCCGGCCCTCGCCCTCGACCCGTCGAACGATGCGCTTCTGCCACGACTACGCTACGGCGAGGAGGCTGACTTTCGCGTTCTGGTCCGTCACCGGCATGTTTAGCCCTTGGTGATTGCACGCGGCGCGCGTCCCGCATCCTAAATGATGTCCTCCGCTTCGCAATCAGCTGGCTCCAATTGAACCCGAAAAGGCAGAGCTACGCGCACGCCTCGCCGAAAAGAAGTTTTCTGATGAGTGCGCAGGGTCCGTCCTTGTCGATCAGCACTATTAATACAGAAATCGAAAACTTTTGGTTGGCAAAATATGAGTAAAATGGCTGAACCTAAGGAATTATCTCTTTATTTGCTATTATGGTGTAAGCCGTGGTCCACATGCTTCGGAACGAACCCTTATAGAAATCTGCCGTTCGGACGTGCGCCTAGGGCACCTGAGTGTCTCGATGATCACTCATCGACGAGGGCGCATCGGTGATGTCGTCCATCACGAGCTGGTTCAGGGCGCAGATGAACGACGACAGGCGATAGCCGTCGTGGCGCGACAGCGCATTGTCGAAGGCGCGGACGTTCCAGAACGGGTCGTTGGGCCGGGTGATCGGCGCGATGCCGGTCAGCTGAAGGCCGTGCAGGAAGCGCGCGGCTGGACCGTGCTCGCTCGAACCGCCGGACGCTAGGTCGGCACTGTCCCAGAAGTTGCTGCGCCGGTCGGCACGCGCGAGCCGCGCACGGGTCAGCCAATGGTCCGAGCGCGGGCAGTCGACGGCCGCGTCGGCGAGCGTCGCGTAGGGGTGGTGCCGTTCAAGACCTGGTGCGTCGAGGCCCATAAGCTCGTGGCTGGTGCCGAAGGGCGCCGCCGACGGCTGGGCATCGGCGAGCACGCCGGCCGCCGGGCGCGGCGGGTCGAGATTGCCGATGGTGTGCGAATCCTCCCGCGCGGTGTTCTGGAACGGGAAGGTCGCGGCGAGCAGCGACAGGGTCCGCACCGGCAGCGTCGCTAGCCCGGCCAGGAGGCTCACGGGCCGGGGTGGCGTACAGCTCTCCCCGCGAGGCGAGCGGCCCTCGAACCGTGCCGCGACTCGATCGAGGAAAGCGGCGGCCGGGCGGAAATCGAACTTGAAGGTCGGGAACAGGTCGTGGGTCGCCCAATCGTAGTCGATGCCGGCATCGAACATGCGGTCGGTCGCGGCGAGCCGGCTCCGGATGCGCTTCCGGGCGGCGGTGAAGCCGTCCTCGACGTCGAGGCCAATCCAGGCGCAGTCGCCGGACCGAAGCCCGCCTGCCGGGAAGGCCAGGGCCGCGGTGACCGACATCAGCACGGGCCGCTGGTCGGCGGGGAAGTAGCCGTCGTCGCGTACGACCTCCGAGGCCGGCGTGTGCGCGTCGGCGTGGTCGGCGAGGTGGGACCAGACCTCGCGCTGGATCGCGGTCCACTTGCTCGCCTCGGAGGCCGGGTTGATCAGGACCACGAGGTTGCCGAGCACCGTCGGCAGCGTCTCGCCGAAGCGGTGGCGGCGCACCGCCTTGACGACGTCGTCCTGCAGCCCGGTGGCGAGCATGTTGCCGCCGAGGCTGTGCCCGGCCACGATCAGCTTGTTGTGCGCCCCCGGCGCGCTGAGCGTCGTCTCGATCGTGCGCAACGCCGAGATCGCCCCGGGGGCGATCGCCTCGCTCACGGGCTTGCGGTCGAACAGGGTGGCCCCCGCCGACAGGCCGCCGAAGAAGCCGCCGACCGCGTCGCCGAACCAGGTCCGCAGGCCGCGCTCGTCCACGCGGGCGCCGCGCCAGCCGACGTAAATCGCGGTCACGTCCATGTCGCAGACGCTCGGGTCGGTCGGGCAGCGCTGCGCGAGGAAGCGCGCGGCGTGGGCCGCATATAGGCGCAGGTCCGCGACGTTGCCGTCGCCGATCCGCGCGTCGTGGCGCCAGCCGTGGACGAAGGCGATCACGTAGTGCGAGCCGTGCGAGAGGTGCTTTTTCAGGGCGTCGAGCTGGGTGATGACCGGCTTGACCATGGTGGCGGGCATGCCCTTGGCACGCATCTCGTCGTCCATCGCGTGGCGGAGCATCGCGCTGTCGATGGCCGCGTCGCCCGCCCCTTCGCGGGAGACGAGAGCGTAGGGCTCGCCGTCCTCCTGGAACTCGATGAAGCCGAGATGGTAGGCGAGGTCGCGTCCGCCCGGCGCGTGGGCGGGGACCACGTGGCGCTGTAGGGCGCATCGCAGGCGCGTCGCCCAGCGCGCATCCGCCGCAACGACGGCGCCCTCGTCGTTGCTGGCGTCGACCCAGCCGTCGCCGTCGGACGGGGTCGCCGTCTGCAGGGTCTCGCGCCCGGCGTCGGCCAGGATCGTCCAGCCCCAGGCGAGGCCATCGCGGCATTCGGCGACGTTCGGGTCGAGGTCGCGATACGTGCGCGCCTTGTCGGTGGAGAGCACGACGTAGTTCAGGAACAGGATGCCGAGGGCGGCGAGCACAGACGCGGCGGCGAGGCGGGACGCCGTGCGCAGCGCGCCGACGGCCCAGCGCCCGAGCCGGACGACGACACCTGCGGCGACGCGCGAGGACGCAGCCCGCCCCGCGCTCATCGGGCCGGGGTTCCGGCCGGAGACGCCCCCGAGGGGCGCCGCATCGGAGACGATGTCATCGAAAACCCACTTTGAAAACCCTTTTCGAAAGCCCTTATCCCCATGCCGATCCTTCGGTCGCCGTCCGCCCTCGGTTACGGTGCCGGCGAACGGCACGACCCGGTTTCGGTAACCGCTCGGCTCGGGTCCGCGAAAGCGCGTCGATCGAACTGGGAGTGATCCATCATGATGCGCGCGATTCTACCAGCCGTTGCCCTCCTCGCCGGCACCGGGATGGCCACGGCGTCGCTGTCGAGCCTCGTCGGCGCCTGGGGCCACGACTTCGCCGTCACGCCGTTCGAGCCGATGCAGCTCATGGTCGCGATGGTGACCGACAAAGCCACCGGCAAGCAGTTCAACGTGATCAGGATGCCGGACGGCCACGTGATGACGGTCGTGCCCTTCGACCAGATTCCGAAGATGCCGGAGGTCGACCCCAAGAGCCTGCTGCCGATGAAGGGCGGACGATGAGCGGGGCCGGCCGACGTGCGCGGATGCACGCCTGAGGCCGGCCGCCCGTAACCGCGGGCGGCGATCCCGCGAGTGTCCGGCATCGTCAACGGAGACACGCCATGTTCCAGCCGAACCGGATCCTCGCCGCCCTCGTCCTCGCCGGCGCGGCGACCGCCGCTCAAGCCCGCACACCCGCCCCGATGCCGGCGACGATGCCAGCCGCCCTGTCCGCGCCGATGCCGGCGCCCGCTCTCCGGAGCCTTCCGAGCCTCCGCAGCGTCACGTCGCTCGGCACCACCAAGCCCGCCGGCGCAGCCCTCGATGCGCGCGGCGGCACCAAGCCGAGCCTCGACGCGGAAAGCCGCCGCCTCGACCACCTGATCCGCACCGCCATCTGTACCGAATGCTGACCGCGTCTCCCCTCCCCGCACCACAGGAGCTCAAGCCGATGTTCGCGTCACTTGCGACGACCTCCCTGGCCGGAAGGCCGAAGGGCACCGCACCGGCGCGGCCAGCCGTCACGCCCGGCCGTCGGCTTCCTGGTGGCCTGCTCCTGGAAGGCATGATGCCTTGGGCGGCCTTCCACCTGCTCTGCCTCTGGACGCTGTCCGCCCCGGACGCGCTGGCGCGCATGCTCGGCGCCGATGGGTTCGACGCCGGCTTCGGCCTCGGCGACGGGGATTGAAGATCCGATCGCCGAATCGAGTCCACCGGACTCGCGCCGAGAACCGCCTGCCACGGAGCCACCCGTGATGTCGTCAGCGCCCGAGCCAATCTCAGAGCGTCCGGAAATCGAAGCCCGCACGCCTGGCGAGGGTCTCGAACGACGGCGGAGCCACGAGGCTGACGCGATGCCCGCGGCACTCAGCACGACGCCAGGACTTTCGTGGCCCGGCTTGGCACCACCAGGCTTCGATTGCTCCCGCCTCCCTTTGCGATCCGTCTCCAGCGGCTTCGTAGAGGTGCGTGAGGTCTTTCCGGGCGCTGATCCGCAACACCAGCTCGATCAGATCCACATGGCTCCGCTGCTCAAGATCGCTTCCGCCCATCCCATCGAGGTATCAGCGAAGTCCAACAATCGTAAGGGGGTGGGTAATTAACAATGTTGTCGGTCGATGCGATCTGCTTCGAACGGGTCGGCAGCCGTATCAATGTTCGAGCGCGACGGAACCGGATTTCCAAAGATCGACCGTCTCCGGATCGCGGCTTTTGCGCAGTTCCTTTCTGAGTCGTCCCACCTCCAGTTCCAGGTGTTCGATGCGATCGAGCGTATAGTCGAAGCCGGAGTAATCCAGAGCTTGCACGGCGGCCTGATCGGCCCCCACAGGGTGGTCCAAGGGTAAAGTTAGTGCGCGGTAGGCCGCTCAACCACGGTTAGCTTGGCCGTCGGAGCTGGTCGGGCGAGCGCAGCCGGCCAAGCGGTGAAGGCTGACATGAACACCTCTGGTGCAGGCGGCCGGTATTCCATTGAGGCGTGCGGGCGTACGGTGCTGTAGTGCCGTCTCCAGCTTTCGATCACGATCTGTGCCTCCTTGAGTGTGTAGAAGATCTCGCCGTTCAGCAGTTCGTCGCGAAGCCGCGCGTTGACGCTTTCGACGTAGCCATTCTCCCACGGTGAGCCTAAAGTGATGTAAGCCGTCTTGGCTCCGACGCCGGTGATCCATGCTCGGACAGCCTTCGCGACGAACTCCGGCCCGTTATCCGAACGGATATGGCCCAGTACGCCACGCAGGATGAACAGGTCCGAGAGCACGTCGCTCACGTCGACCGCCTTGAGCTTGCGGGCGAGCCGGATCGCCAAGCATTCATGTGTGAACTCGTTGACGACGTTGAGCATCCGGAACTTACGTCCATCGTGCGTGCGGGCCTCGACGAAGTCATACGACCACACGTGATTGCGGTATTCCGGGCGAAGACGGATACAGGACCCGTCGTTGTCCCAGATCCGCCCCCGCTTGGGCTGCTTTGCCGGGACCTTCAAGCCTTCACGCCGCCAGATCCGCTCGACGCGCTTGTCGTTGACGAACCACCCGGCCGCCTTCAGCAACGCGCTGATCTTCCGGTAGCCGTAGCGACCGTACCGCTCCGCCAGAGCGATAAGATCGGCCGTCAACGCTTCTTCGTCGTCGCGCCCCCGCGGTACCTTGCGCTGTGTCGAGCGATGCTGACCGAGCGCCCGGCAGGCGCGACGCTCGGAGACGTTCATCCTCAGCATGATGTGCTCGACACAGGCGCGTCGGCGCGCAGGGCTTAGAAGTTTCCCCGGGACGCCTACTGCAAGATCAGCTTGTCCAGTGTTAGGTCGGCGATAGCTTTCCTGAGACGCTGGTTCTCGGTCTCAAGATCCTTCATCCGCTTCACTTGATCCGATTTCAGGCTGCCGTACTCCTTGCGCCAGCGATAGTACGTCACCTCGGTCACTCCGATCGCCGTGATCGACGCGGCGATGCTCTGTCCTTGTGAGACCAGTACGTCGACCTGACGAAGCTTACTCACGATCTCCTCGGGCTTGGGTCGTTGGGCCATCGGTTCCGTCCTCTGTCGGCTCAAAAGCCATACTTCAAGGCGGACCACTCCCAAGGGGGCCGATCACGGCTTCCCAAGGTCAAGGGCTGGTTCGATCCCCGGACGTCGAGCGTCCAATATATCGTCGTCGATCCCGCCACCAAGCGCTGCGCGATTATCGATCCGATATTCGATTTCGATGAGAAATCCGGCGCGACCGGAACGATGAACGCCGACGCCATCCTCGCTTACGTGGCGAAGGAGGGGCTGACGGTCGAGTGGATCCTCGACACCCATCCTCATGCCGATCACTTTTCGGCCGCGCATTATCTCAAGGGCAGGACTGGCGCGCCGACCGCGACGGGCGCCCATATCACCGACGTGCAAACGTTGTGGAAGGGAATCTACGACTGGCCGGAACTCGCGATCGACGGCTCGCAATGGGACCGGCTGTTTGCGGACGGGGACGGCTTCAAAGTCGGCTCGATCGACGGCCGCGTCCTGTTCTCGCCGGGTCATACCCTGGCCTCGATCACCTATGTGATCGGCGATGCCACTTTCATCCACGATACGCTTTTCATGCCGGACGCGGGCACCGCCCCCGCGGATTTCCCCGGCGGTAGCGCCACGGTTCTGTGGGCCTCGATCCAGCAGATTTTGGCGTTGCCAGACGAAACGCGCTTGTTCACTGGCCATGACTACCAGCCGGGTGGCCGTCATCCGCGCTGGGAAAGCACCGTGGGCGGGCAGAAGCGCGCCAATCAGCATGTTTCGGGCATGGACGAGGCCGGTTTCGTCGCGCAGCGGGAGGCCCGCGACCGCACGTTAGCCATGCCCAAGCTCCTGCTGCACGCGCTTCAGGTCAATTTGCGCGGCGGTCGCCTGCCGGAGCCGGAGGACAACGGCAGGCGCTATCTCAAATTTCCGCTCGATGCGTTGGATGGAGCGACATGGTGACCCTTTAAGACGTCGCAGCCAAACCCGCCATGGGCCCCGCCGAGATGGAGCAACGCGCCGACGTGGTGGCCGCACTCCTGAAAACGCTATCCCATCCGCTTCGTCTGATGCTCGCCTGCACGCTGGCCGAGGCGAATATTCCGTCGGCGCACTGGAGCGGAAACTCGGTATCCATCAAACGACGCTCTCACAGCAGCTCGGCGTGCTGCGCGAGGCCGGAATCGCCGAGACGCGGCGCGAGGCCAAGCAGGTCTTTTATAGGCTGACAGAAGAGAAAGCCGCACAGCTCATCCATGCGCTCTACGCCATTTTCTGCGTCCCGAAGCAGCAGACATGACGCTGACATGCCTTCGTTTGCCTGCGGCAGCGACGCAATCACGCCCATCCCGCGTCCGTCAGGTCGCTCGCGCAGCGCAGCGCGCTCCGGTCGTATCGAACACGTTCCTCGGTCGTCTAAGAGCGCCTAACAGAACCGTTTGATCTGGTTGAGGGTGATGAGGCTTGCCGCGAGGCTTGTGAAGGCCTCGTAGATGTCGGCGCGTCGCTCGTAGCGGACGGGCAGGCGGCGGAAGCGGTTGAACCAGGCGTGGGTACGCTCGACCACCCAACGGTGGCGACCGAGCTTGTCGCTGCTCTCGACACCACGACGAGCGATGCGTGGCACGATCCCGCGCGCCCGGCATTCGTGCCGACGTGGTCTGGCATCGTAGGCTTTGTCGGCGTGCAACTTGTGTGGACGGCGCCGCGGTCGTCCTCGTCGACCACTTCGCAGAGGCGGGATGGCATCGAGGGTAGCTGCCATCATGACGCTGTCGTGCCGGTTGGCCCCGCTTAGGCGGAAGCCGAGCGGGGTGCCGCGCGCGTCGGTGACGAGGTGGCGTTTCGTGCCCGGCTTGCCGCGGTCCGTCGGGTTCGGGCCGGTGGCAGGCCCCCTTTTTTGGCCGGGACAGATGCGCTGTCCAGGCAAGCCCGGCTCCAGTCGATCTCACCCGCCGCGTGCAGACGCTCCAGCAACACGTGATGCAGGCGGCTCCACACGCCCGCCGCTTGCCAATCCCGCAGCCGCCGCCAGCAACTCATGCCGGAGCCGCAGCCCATCTCGGCCGGCAGCATCTCCCACGGCAGGCCCGAGCGCAGCACGAACAGGAGGCCCGTCAGTGCGGCCCGGTTCTCAATTGGACGACGCCCGCC
>NZ_JAKSYK010000063.1:0-7103 GCF_022829425.1 Methylobacterium sp. J-072
CCCGACCTCACGCCCGCATCCGAGACACGCCCCGCATCGGTTCGCCGCCCGGGGCGATGGCGGCTGAGAGCCACCGACGCGGGCACCGCCCTGCCCTCCGAACCCGCCGGTCAGCCACCGAACGGACCCCCGAAGAGTGCCGCGGGATCGCTCCCGAAGCACCGAAGGACAGGTGGCGGCTAATGAGCACAAAATAGGAACATTGTCAAGGGAGCTTCGCTGCATTCGCGATTGCATCGACTGCTGACACCTCTGATACAGTTCCGGCTTGAAAGGCTGGCCGCGGCCTTCACCGTCATTGCGAGCGCAGCGAAGCAACCCAGTGCAGCGCGCGATCCCCGGAGGGAGCGTGTTCCTAGGTTGCTTCGCTGCGCTCGCAATGACGGCATCGGCGAGCGGGGCCGTCCCAGATAACGCCGCTGGCCCGGTCCGAGGCCGCAGGAGGAGCCGTCCGGTGCAGAAACTCGCCATCCTCGGCCTCGGCGCGATGGGCTGGCCCATCGCCCACAACCTCGCGGCCAAGCGGGTCACCGAAGCCGAGACCGTCGTGGCGGTGGATGCCGACCCGGCGTGTCTCGCCGGGCTCGACGCGCCGGGCCTCGTCGCGACGGCGGATCCCGCCGCGCTCGACGGGGCCGCGGTGCTGTTCCTGTGCCTGCCGAACGGCGACGTGGTCGAGGCGGCCCTGTTCGGCGGGGATCGCCTGGCCGAGCGGCTGGCGCCCGGGGCGATCGTGGTCGATCTCAGCACCATCGCGCATGCCAAGGCGCTCGCCATCGGCCGTGCCCTGGAGGCGATCGGGCGGCGCTTCGTCGATGCCCCGGTCTCGGGGGCGCCGGCGGGCGCCGAGGCCGGGACCCTCACGGTGATGTGCGGCGGCGACGCGGACACCGTCGCGGCGGTCCGGCCGCTGCTGGAGCGGATCGGCACCAGCGTCCTGCATATGGGGCCGGTCGGGTCCGGCCAGCTCACCAAGACGATCAACAACGTGCTCTACGACATCAACATCGCGGCGCTCGCCGAGGTGCTGCCGATGGCGGTGGCCATGGGGCTGGATCCGGACCAGATCGCCCAGGTGGTCACCACCGGCACGAGCCGGAGCTACGCGTCGCAGTACTTCGTGCCGCGCATCCTCCAGGGCCGCTTCGACGAGGGTTATCCGATGGGCGCGGCCTACAAGGATCTCGTCGCCGCCGCCGCGATCTCGGCCGAGGGCAATTACCCGATGCCGGTCACCGCGGCCGCCACCGCGACCTACCAGACCGCCCTGCGCCAGGGCCACGGCGACCGCGACAAGGGCGCGATGGTGCTGCCGTTCGAGGACTTGCTGGGGGTGAAGGTTCGGTCGCGGGGGCGGGCGTAAGGCGAAGGAGATGTGATGATGGCGCTGGAGACGTTCCCCTACGACACCGCCGAGCACCTGAAGACGCCCGAGGACATCGCCCTCTATATCGAGGCCGTTCTGGAGGACGGCGACCCCGCCCTCGTGGCCGATGCGATCGAGGTCGTTGCCAGGGCGTGCGACATGGCCTGAGCAGATCGCACTTCCCTACTCCGCCGGCTCCGTCGCCGGTACCGCCCCGCGCCCGACCCGGATCGGCAGGACCGGGGCATCGGCACGCTGGAGCACTTCGAGGGCCGCATCGGCCTCGCGCTGGCGGTCCCAGAGCGCCGCGTAGATCCCGCCCGCCTCCAGCAATTCGGCATGGGTGCCGCGCTCGGCGATGCGGCCGTGGTCGAGCACCAGGATCGCGTCGGCGTTGACCACCGTGGACAGCCGGTGGGCGATCACCAGGGTGGTGCGGCCGCGGCTGACCCGGTCCAGCGCCGACTGGATCTCGGCCTCGGTGAAGGAATCGAGCGCCGAGGTCGCCTCGTCGAGCACCAGGATCGGCGGCGCCTTGAGAATGGTGCGGGCGATGGCGACCCGCTGCTTCTCGCCACCTGAAAGCTTCAGGCCGCGCTCGCCCACCGGGGTGTCATAGCCCTCCGGCAGACTGGAGACGAAGCGGTCGATCTGGGCGAGCTGCGCCGCCTCGTGTAAGTCAGCGTCGGTGGCGTCCGAGCGGCCGTAGCGGATGTTGTAGCCGATCGTGTCGTTGAACAGCACCGTGTCCTGCGGGACCATGCCGATCGCGGCGCGCAGCGACTCTTGCGTGACCGCAGCGATGTCCTGGCCGTCGATGCTGATCCGGCCGCTCTGCGGCTCGTAGAACCGGAACAGCAGCCGCGACAGGGTCGACTTGCCCGCCCCCGAGGGGCCGACCACCGCCACCGTCTGCCCGGCCTGGATCTCGAACGAGACGCCGCGCAGGATCGGCCGCTCCGGGGTGTAGGCGAAGCGCACGTCCTCGAACCGCACCGTGCCGCCCGCGACATTCAGCGGCGCCGCATGCGGCCGGTCGGCGATCTCGGGGTTCTGCCCGAGGATGCGGAACATGTCGTCGATGTCGATCAGCGCCTGTTTGATCTCGCGGTAGATCATGCCCATGAAGTTCAAGGGCATCGACAGCTGCACCAGCAGGGTGTTGGCCAGCACGAAGCCGCCGATCGTCGTGCGCCCGGCCAGGATGTCCCGGGCGGCGAGCCACATCACGATCGTCATCCCGATGGTGAAGATCACCGCCTGGCCGGCATTGAGCACCGCCAGCGACACGTAGGTCTGGGTCGAGGCTTTTTCGTATTTGGCCATCGACACGTCGTAGCGGGCGGCCTCGCGGGCCTCCGCACCGAAATACTTCACCGTCTCGTAGTTGAGCAGTGAGTCGACCGCCTTGGTGTTCGCGTCCGTGTCCGACGCATTCATCCGGCGGCGGATGGCGATCCGCCACTCGGTCGCCTTGTAGGTGAAGCCGAGATAGGCCCCGACCGTGAGGAACGCGACCAGCGCGTAGCGCCAGTCGAACTCGTAGGCCAGCACGCCGAGCACCAGCGCGAACTCGACGATGGTCGGCACCAGGGTCAGCACCATCAGGCGCGACAATTCCTCGATGCCGGCGCGGCCGCGCTCGAGCACCCGGGTGAGGCCGCCGGTCTTGCGCTCCAGATGGAAGCGCAGGGACAGGCGGTGCATGTGCTCGAAGGTCTTGAGCGCCAGGCGACGCACCGCGTGCATTGCGACCTTGGCGAACAGCCCGTCGCGCACCTGGGTCAGCGCCGACATCGCGATCCGCGACACCCCGTAGAGGGCGATCAGCAGCATCGGGGCGGCGAACAGGCCGGTCGGCAGCGGCGCATCCTTCCCACCGATCGCGGCGACCAGGGCGTCGGTGATCCACTTGAAGGTGAACGGCGTCACCATGGTCACGAGCTTGGCCGCAAGCAGCAGCCCGAAGGCCAGGAACACGCGGCTCTGCAGGTCGGGCCGGTCGTGCGGCCAGAGATGCGGCCACAGGCGCCGATAGGTGGCGAGCAGCCCGGGGCGCTCGGCTGGGGGTGACCCGGCCGGGGGCGCGGTGTCGTCGGTCATGCGGGATTCTGTGCGCGAGGAACAATCTTCCACCCGCATATAGGTCCGTCGAACGAACAGGGCACCCGCGGCCGCCGCAGGGCCGGTCATCCTCTCCAGAACGGCTTCCGGATCTCGTGGCGCAGGCGCCAGGGTTCGATGCCGGCCTCCCGCAGCTGGTCCGGGTGCAGGGCGGCGAGCGACCTCCGGGTCCGGATGCGCTGGCGCCAGAGCCCCAACAGGGATGGCCGGGCCGGCCGGTTCGCGGAGCGCACGGACGTAGCGGCGGAGGGGAACGTGATGATCGACATGGCGGAGGATCCGGTGACGGGAGCAGTCCGGCCGGGATTGCGGCGCCAGGATTGAACCGATAAAGATCTCGGATCAATCGAAACATTGCACTCGGAGCAATGATGCGGGCCACGGATTACCGGCACGTCGCCGACGCGGTCGCGACCGAGATCGCCGCGGGCACGCTGCGCCCGGGCGACCGGCTGCCGCCGCAGCGGGATTTTGCCTATGCCCGAGGCATCGCGGTCTCGACGGCGAGCCGCGTCTATGCCGAGCTGGGCCGGCGCGGGCTGGTGACCGGCGAGGTCGGCCGCGGCACCTTCGTCCGCTCCGAGCCGGGCCGGGCGGTGAATCTCCAGCCGGAGCCGCCGCCTGCGGCCCTCGACCTGCAGCGGACCCATTCCCGGCTGCCGGAGCAGGAGGTCGTGCTGGCCGAGACCCTGGCGGCCCTGGCGCGCGGGGGCGCCGAGATCGGCTTCAGCCAATACGGCCCGGACGGCACGCCCCGCGCGCGCGCCGTCGCAGCCGGGTTCCTCGCCCAGGACGGCTACGCGCCCAAACCCGCCGACATCCTGTTCACCGGCAACGGCCGGCAGGCGCTCGCCGCCGCCCTCGCGGCCCTGGCGGCGCCGGGGGAGCGGATTGGCTGCGAGCCGCTGACCTATCCGGTGGTGCGGGGCATCGCGTCCCGCCTTGGGATCACCCTGGTGCCGCTCGCCATGGATTCGGAGGGCGTGCGCCCCGACGCGATCCTCCAGGCCCATCGGGCCACGCCGCTGAGCGGCCTCTATCTCCAGCCGACCCTGCAGAACCCGCTCGGCGTGACCATGGGGCCGGCGCGCCGCGCCGACCTCGCCCGCGTGCTCGAGCGGACCGGGCTCACGGCGATCGAGGATGCCGTCTACGGCTTCCTGGCCGACACCCAGCCGATCGCCAGCCTGGCGCCGGACCGGACGATCCTGATCGACAGCCTGTCGAAGCGGGTGATGCCGGCCCTCACGATCGGGATGATCGCCGGGCCGCCGCACCTCACCGACCGGCTCGCCGCCTCCGTGCGTCAGGGCGCCTGGACCGCGCTCGGCCTGTCGCTCGCGGCCGGCCTGCACTGGATGTCCGGCGGCTCGGCGGCGACGCTCGCGGAGGCCAAGCGCCGGGACGCGGCCTCCCGCCAGGCCCTCGCCCGGGAGATCCTTGCCGGACTCACGGTGGTCGGCGATCCCCGCGCCTATCACCTCTGGCTCGAACTGCCCGAGACCTGGCGGGCGGAAGCGTTTGCCGCCGCGTCCTTACGCCGGGGCATCGCCCTGCTCCCGGCCCCGGCCTTCGCGGTGAATCCGGGCCACGCCCCGAACGCGGTCCGCCTCGCCTTGGCGACCCCGTCGCGAGAAGACCTGTCCGAGGCGCTCCGGAGCCTGCGGCGGCTGGCCGTCTCGGAGGACGATCAGGTCGTGGAGTGATGGGGCTGCCGTCGTCTTTGAGACGGTGGCACGTTCAAGGCCGCAAGAGTTTGGCCATAAAATCTACGCGGCTCGGCAAGAAGAGAACCGGTTTTCTTCCCTGAATCGCGTGATCTGCCTAAGCTCAGATGCAGGGCGCCCTCGTTCGCCATGGCAGAGTCGTATCGCGATGTCGTCGGTCTGCACCTTGGGGTGGAACGGATTGCTAGCGGCGCAGCCCCTGCGCACGGTATTCCCGCGCGGACTACATCGGCGGCGGCGAATGCCCGGCGACAAGCTGGCGCCACTTTGCGGCGCTGCCTCGATTTGCGATCCGGCCCGATTGCGGGTTCCGGCCTTCGGTTACGGGCGACACAGGTTTGCATTGGGGGACGCACGGGTCCCCTCTCCCGTGCGGGAGAGGGACAGGGTGAGGGATACGCCTTCTCCGGAAAGACCGGGTCCCTCACCCCAACCCTCTCCCGCACGGGAGAGGGGGCGCGTCGCGGCCTGCACGACCTATGCGCCTCTAACCTGTGTAGACCGTAGCTTCGGCGGGTCGGCGAGGCGCACCGCAAATGTGTCTCGCGCGGGACAGGACTGAGCCATGCTGGCGCCGCCGCTGATCTTCGTCATTGCCGTGCTCAGCTCGTTCGGGCTGCTCGCGTCGGACGTCTACGTTCCGGCCATGCCGGCGATGACCCAAAATTTCGGCATCGCGAACTGGCAGATGCCGCAGACCGTCTCGGCCTATCTGATCGCGCTGGCCGTCGCGCAGCTGGTCTATGGTCCCCTGTCCGACCGCTGGGGCCGCAAGCCCGTGCTCGTGGTCGGCATTCTGCTCTACATTGCCGGGTCGATCGGCTGCGCCGTCGCCTCGGGCTTCACCGGCTTCCTGGTCTGGCGGATGCTGGAGGGCTGCGGGGCGGCATCCGGCCTCGTGCTCGGCCGGGCCATCATCGCCGATACCTGCGACCGGACGGCGGCCGCGAAGGTCTACAGCATCGTCTATCCGTTCGTGTCCCTGTCGCCAGCCTTGGCGCCGGCGATGGGTGCCTATCTGGCTAAGGCCTTCGGCTGGCAGGCCGATTTCCTGTTCGTCGCCGCGTTCGGCGTCCTGGCGCTGATCCTGACGGTGACGCTCCTGCCGGAGACACGCCCGGCCGGACGTCCCGTGCGATCGCCGTTCGAGGGATTCTCGGCGGTCCTGAAGGATCGCAAGTTCCGGCACTACACGCTCATGGTCTGCGCGATCTACAGCGCCTGGTTCGTGTACCTGACGCAATCCGCCTTCGTGTTCGACCGGCTGGGCCTGTCCGAGACCAGCATCGGTTGGCTCTACCTGCCTCTGACGGGCGGGATCATCGGCGCCAACCAGATCGCCCGGCGCCTGCTCGATCGCCTCCCCTACGACGCCATCGTGGCGCTCGGCGTGGCGTGCTTCTTGGCCGGGGGCTGCGCCTTCCTGGCGACGCTGGCTTGGCCCGGCCTCGGAGCGGCCGCCCTGGTGCTGCCGATGCTGCTCGTGAGCCTGGCGAACGGCTCGTCGATGTCGCTCGCCATCGCGGGCGCGATCGCGAGCGAACACGGCCGCTCGGCCGTGGCGTCGGGGCTGATCGGCTTCTTCCAGATCGCCAGCTCCTCCCTGGTCGCGTTCGGCGCCAGCGCGGCGTTCGGGTTGAGCCAGGAGATCCTCGCGGCGATGATCTTCGGGCTGGCCCTGGTCGCGGCTCTGGCGGCGGCTGCCCGGCTGAGCCAAGCACGATCCGGCCAGGGGAAGGCATCGGCGGCTTAGAGCGCCTAACAGAACCGTTTGATCTGGTTGAGGGTGATGAGGCTTGCCGCGAGGCTTGTGAAGGCCTCGTAGATGTCGGCGCGTCGCTCGTAGCGGACGGGCAGGCGGCGGAAGCGGTTGAACCAGGCGTGGG
>NZ_JAKSYK010000071.1:0-441 GCF_022829425.1 Methylobacterium sp. J-072
ACGCCCCGGGAGGCGCTGGATGCGCTCTACCGGCTGAAGCGGGAGCGGGCGGAGAAGCGGTGATTGTGGAGTGTGCGGGGTCTCCCACCAAACCCCCTCATCCTGAGGTGCTGCGCAGCCGCCTAGAAGGAGGGCGCCAGGGATCGCGCGGAGCCGGGAGGGCTCCTTCGATGCCCGCTGACGCGGTCACCTCAGGATGAGGTCGCGGGTGGGATCGGGACGGGGCCGCTCTCCTACTCTTGAAAAACACTTACGGGTCGCGCGCGCCAAGAATCAAGCGCGGCGGGCGATCGCCCGCCGCCGCCACGCCCGCGCTGCACACCACCGAGATCTTTGGCGAGCCGATCTTCACCTACTCGTACCGGGACGCGGTGATCGACGGCCATCTCAACGACCATGAGCCGCCCGTCCGGATTGAGACCGCGTTGGCGCGCTACGGCA
>NZ_JAKSYK010000074.1:0-504 GCF_022829425.1 Methylobacterium sp. J-072
CCGAACGGCCCGCCGGGCGCTGTCGTCTGCGGCGCGCGAATCCGACAGGATTGCGGATCGAAGGTGATTATCGACGACTCGGCTGGCTTGCCTCGCCCGGTTCAGATCCCCGCGTACCACTCGTAGCCGCGATCCTCCCACCCTGATGGCGGCGGTGGACGGCAAGACCGTCTGCCTGCTGGTCGCCTCCGACAAGGAGGTTGCGATGAAGCGGGTCGCCGCGGCGTTTTCCGCTGCGGATCATCAACTCGGGATCGACGGAGGGGCGGCCCGTCGAAGCGTAGAACGGGGCTAGCTCCTGGCGCAGGCCGGCAAGGTCGACGAAGCGGTCGAGGGAGCGAAGCAGATGGTCGGCGGGAACGTGAGTGTCGAGCGAGAACTCGTAGAACAAGGCACCCTGCTCGACTTGCCGAGGTCCCATCATCTGCTTCGATCTCCGTCTCTCGACAGGAGTGAATCACCTCATCACAACCGCTGCAACACCCGAGTTTTTCAACAGAATCG
>NZ_JAKSYK010000115.1:0-123183 GCF_022829425.1 Methylobacterium sp. J-072
GCAAGAAATGCGTCGCGCGCGGTTCGCGGACCCAACTTTGCCATCGCACGCTCCATATCACGACCGCGACGATGATCAGCCGCCGGTGTGGTCCGGTTTCCGGTTGATCGCTTCGAAGCCATTTCGTCATTGCGAGCGCAGCGAAGCAACCCAGCGCGGCGCGCGATCTCCGACCGTAGCGCGTCCCTGGATTGCTTCGCTGCGCTCGCAATGACGGTGAGGCCGAAACTGACCTAAGCATTCAATTGCACTCTGCTGGAGCAGCGTAGCGGAATTTCAACTGAGACAGAGATATTCGTCAGTCGTAATAGCTGGGTGCCAGTTTGAAGCCGGGCCAAACCTCGGGATCGTGCCCTGGCACGAGGGTCGCTCCGAGCTGCTCCGCCAGATACCGCAACTTGCGGACTGACCGCACCGTATCGACAGCGGACGCAAGGAACCCGGGTAGAGCCGTCTCGCGCCAATGATCCAGCGTATAGACCGCGTCGGCCGCCAGCAGGATTGATCCGCTCTTGGGCAACGTCACTAAAAAGGATTGGTGGCCCAGTGTATGGCCGGGCGTAGATACCATTCGGAGCGTCCCATCGCCGTAAAGATCATAGTTATCGGTCGCGGCGCCCTCTAGAAATTGCCATTGTAGCCCGGGGCGATCGAAATCCGCACGTGTATAGGCGCCCGCAGCGAACCAATCCGGTGTAAACGCATACTCATATTCGCGCCGCTGCACGACGTGCGTTGCTCGGGGGAAGCGCCCTATCGCGCCTGTATGGTCGGAATGCAGATGTGACAGCACGACAAAGCGGATGTCTTCGGGCGTCAGTCCGAGCATCATCAGTTGCTTGATACATCCTTGGTCATCGCTCATAACCGGCTGGTAACTGTCGACGGCGCCACCCCAATAAGACCGGGGATCTGCTAAGCCTTCAGCCGCGAGGCCACCATCGATTACGACATTTCCTTTGGGGTGAAGCAGCAAAAACCAGGGGATCGGTATTTCGTAATCTCTGTCGTCGCCCTGGTTCATCTTGATGTTGCGAGTTTTGCAAATCTGAGTGCCGGATTGAAGCATATACAGCCGAATCTTGCTCATAGGTGCCATCTCCGGTTTCGCTGCGACGATATCGAAGCCTGCATGCCGATCGGGTCACGCGACTCGCAGCCTCTTCGCTGCATCGACACGGTCAGCTATCGGTTGCCAAAGCGGTAGAGCGGCTTGTCCGCATTGATTTATCGGCGGGACCGATAGGTGTGCCCATGGACTTGCTGGCCGCGATGCGCGTTTACGTGAGGGTCGTAGAGCGGGGCAGCATGTCGGCCGCCGCTCGCGACCTTTCGATCGGCCAGCCGGCCGTCAGCGAGCGAATCGACCGACTGGAATCCCATCTGGGAGCGCGCTTGCTGCGCCGAAACACGCGCACGATCACACTCACCGATGTCGGATCAGCCTTCTACGAACGCAGCAAGGTGGTGCTCGACGCTGCCGACAGCGCGCTGGCAGTCACGGCTGAGGATCAGCCCCTACGCGGCACGTTGCGGATCGCCGCGCCTCATGGGGTCGGCGAAATCGTCCTGCCGCCGATTTTGTGTCGCCTGCGCGAGCGCCATCCCCAGCTCAAACTGGACTTGGTGCTCAATGACCGGATCGTCGATCCCGTGACGGAAGGTGTCGATATCTCCCTGCGTCTCGGGGATTGCGGCATCGGCAACTTCGTTGCCGTTCGGCTCGGCCACATCCGACGCATCTTGGTGGCGGCACCGCGTTATCTCGACCGAATCGGGATACCGGAAAGATCAAATGATCTCGTCGATCATCCCTTTCTGCGGGTGTCGGGCTTGTTCAATGACGGGCGGCTTCCCCTGATCTCGGTGGACCGGCAGACCGACTTGGCTCCCCTCAACATCGTCCTGACCGTGAGCCATTGGCGCCCCCTGTATGCCATGCTGCTGGAAGGCGCCGGGATCGGCGTGCTGCAGGAACCAGCTTGCACCGAAGCGTTGGGGGATGGCCGGTTGATACGGCTTCTGCCGAATCACGAGGTGCCGGGCTTCGATCTCCACGCGCTTTACCCAGCATCGAAATCAGTCCCCCCGAAAACCCGGGTGACGCTATCTTTGCTCAAAGAGCATGTGCCAGAAATCGTGCAATAACCGCCGATTCCGGACCATCGCTTTCGATCCTTGCCTATGTGGCACCGGAGGCACACGTGGTTTGAGCGAGGCCCCCCATGCACCCCAACCCCGACACCCTGCCCACCGACCTCCCCGCCCCCGTCGATGACGGCGCGGCCGATCACCTGCGCGGGATGAAGCTGCCCGATGTGGCGCTCACCGCGACGGACGGCACGACGGTGTCGCTCGCGAAGCTATCCGGCCGCACCGTGGCCTATGCCTATCCGCGCACGGGCGAGCCGGGGAAGCCGGCCCTGACGCCGGACTGGGACGCGATTCCCGGCGCCCGGGGCTGCACCCCGCAGGCCTGCGATTTCCGGGATCACCATGCCGCCCTGCGGGAGCGCGGAGTCGCGCAGGTCTTCGGCCTCTCGACCCAGACCAGCGCCTATCAGCGGGAGGCGGCCGAGCGGCTGGGCCTCACGTTTCCGCTGCTGGCCGATCCGCACCGGGCCTTCGCGATGGCCGCCCGCCTGCCGGTCTTCGAGGCGGGCGGGCAGGTGCTGCTGCGCCGCCTCACCCTGGTGATCGACGACGGCGTGGTCGCCCGCGTGTTCTACCCGGTCTTCCCCGCCGATCGCGGCGCGCAGCAGGTGATCGACTGGCTCGACGGCGGCAGCGCCTGAAGGTTAACCCTGGTCTCAGAGCCTGTTTGACTGCGCAATCGCAGTCGAAGGACGGTTCTGATCGACGGAGATCCTCATCTCTCCCCTCATCCTGAGGTGCTGCGCAGCAGCCTCGAAGGAGCCCTCCAGGGATCGCGCGGCCAGCTGGAGGGCTCCTTCGAGGGCTCCGCTCCGCGACGCCACCTCAGGATGAGGTCGAGAATGGGAATGACCGGTCAAACAGGCACTCAGCCCTCTTCGGATTCCGGCTGGCGGATGCCGTAGCGGTTCTCGAGGGCCGGGCTCGGGCGGGCGTCGCCGCGGTAGCGGCTGGCGGTCTCGCCGGCCGCCCGGACCGGGCGCTCGCTCGCCTCGCGGCCGATGCGGCCCGACAGGCTCGCGAGATCCACGAACTCGTCGGCCTGTCGGCGCAGCTCGTCCGAGATCATCGCCGGCTGGGTCTGGATGGTGGAGATCACCGTCACCTTGACGCCGCGCCGCTGCATCGCCTCGACCAGCGAGCGGAAATCGCCGTCGCCGGAGAACAGCACCATGTGGTCGATATGCGGGCTCAGCTCGAGGGCGTCGATCGCCAGCTCGATATCCATGTTGCCCTTGTACTTGCGCCGGCCCATCGAGTCCGTGAACTCCTTCACGGGCTTGGTCACGACGCGGTAGCCGTTGTAGTCGAGCCAGTCGATCAGCGGCCGGATCGAGGAATATTCCTGATCCTCGATCATGGCGGTGTAATAGAACGCCCGCAGCAGGGTGTCGCGAGCCTGAAATTCCTTGAGTAATTTTTTATAATCAATATCGAAGCCGAGGGCCTTGGTGGTCGCATAGAGGTTCGCGCCGTCGATGAAGAGAGCGCTGCGTTGCGGTGCTGCCATGGATGGGTCGAATCCTGAAGAATACGGGTTGCCGGAAATCGTGTGCTGAAACGGCTGGGATAAATCCGGGCGGAAAGCCCGGGGCCGCATCGTTGCGATCGAATGCCGAGAGGGATGAAAGCCGGGACGGAAAAGCGCGGTCCCCTTCCGGACGACGGTCGCCCGGGCTTTCTCGACCATTCGGGCGAAACATACCCCTGTCAAGTCAACCGGAAGGAATGTGGCTCTCGATAGCGCCGTTTCCCCGGGGGGTCGATAGAAAAATCGTATCGCGGCGTATCGCGTCACGCGACTGGGACGATAGACCTCGGTTAATCCGATAAACCTGAGGTCCATCGCCCGTGCGGGCGGAAGAACATCTCAGCCGTTCACGCGCTCGACGCTGTTGACCGGGCGCTTGCCGCGCAGCTCGGCGATGATTGCCGTCAGATGCTGAAGATCCCAGACCGACAGGTCGATGGTGATGTCGGTGAAGTCCTGGGTGCGGCGCTTCATCGAGATGTTGTCGATGTTGCCGTCGTGGTCGGCGATCACCTGGGCGATCTGGGCGAACACGCCGGGCTCGTTGATCGACTTCAGCGCTAGGCGGGCCGGGAAGCGCTCGGTGCCCGAGGCCTCCGTGTCCCAGCGGACATCGAGCCAGCGCTCGGGCTCGTTGTCGAAGGCCGCGAGCGCCGCCGACTGGATCGGGTAGACGGTGACGCCGACGCCGGGAGTCAGGATGCCGACGATCCGGTCGCCCGGAACCGCGCCGCCATTGGGCGCGAAGGTCACCGGCAGGTCGCCGGCCAGGCCCCGGATCGGGATCGCGTCGCTGCGGCCCTCGGATTTGCCACCCTCGGTGGCCGGGAAGGTCAGCCGCATGGTCTGGTCGGCCGAGCGCACGAGGCGGCCGGCGCCGTTCAGGGCGCCCTGCGGCGTCGACGGGCGGCGCTCGTCGCGGTGGTCGGGATAGACCGCCCGGACCACGTCACCGGAGAACATCTCGCCCCGCCCCACCGCCGCGAACACGTCCTCGGTGGTGGCCCGGGCCAGCCGCGGCAGGGCACCGCGCAGCTTGTCCTCGGAAAACGTCTTGGCGGCGCGCTCGAAGGCGCGGTCCAGGATCTGGCGGCCGAGCCCGGCATATTGCCGGCGCACCGCCGCCCGGGTCGCCCGGCGGATCGCCGCCCGGGCCTTGCCGGTCACCACCAGGGATTCCCAGGCGGCCGGCGGCGAGGCCCCGTCCGAGCGGCTGATCTCGACCTCGTCGCCGTTGGCGAGCTCGTGCAGCAGCGGCGCCATCCGGCCGTTGATCTTGGCGCCCACCGCCGAGTTGCCGACATCGGTGTGCACCGCGTAGGCGAAGTCGATCGGCGTCGCGCCCCGCGGCAGGGCGATCAGCCGCCCCTTCGGGGTGAAGCAGAACACCTGGTCCTGGAACAGCTCCAGCTTGGTGTGCTCCAGGAATTCTTCCGGGCTGTCGCCCTCGGCGAGCAGCTCGATGGTCCGGCGCAGCCACTGGTAGGCGCCGCTCTCGGCCGCGAGCTTCGGGTGGACGCTGCCCGGCTCCTTGGGCACGTCCTTGCCGAGTTCCTTGTAATGGGCGTGCGCGGCGATGCCGTATTCGGCGATGTCGTCCATGGCGCGGCTGCGGATCTGCAGCTCGACGCGCTGGCTCTTCGGCCCGATCACCGTGGTGTGGATCGAGCGGTAATCGTTCTGCTTCGGGGTCGAGATGTAGTCCTTGTACCGGCCGGGCACCATCGGCCAGCTGGTATGGACGATGCCGAGCGCCGCGTAGCAATCCTGGACCGTGTCCACGATCACCCGGAAGCCGAAGATGTCGGACAGCTGCTCGAAGGCGACCGACTTGCGCTCCATCTTCGACCAGATCGAGAACGGCCGCTTCTGCCGGCCGCTGACCTCGGCGGTGATGCCCTGGGCGGAGAGCTTTTCCGTCAGCACCTGCGCGATGGTCTCGACCACCCGCTCGGACTTGGCGGTGAGGCGGGCGAGCCGCTGGGTGATGGTGGCGTAGACCTCCGGCTCGATGTTGCGGAAGGCCAGGTCTTCCAGCTCCTCGCGCAACTCCTGCATGCCCATCCGGCCGGCGAGCGGCGCGTAGATGTCCAGGGTCTCCTGGGCGATGCGGTGGCGCTTGTCCTCGCGCATGTGCTGGAGGGTGCGCATGTTGTGCAGGCGGTCGGCGAGCTTGACCAGCAGCACGCGCACATCCGCCGCCACGGCGAGCAGCAGCTTGCGAAAGTTCTCGCCCTGGGCGGCCTGCTTGGAGACGAGATCGAGGCGCTTGAGCTTGGTCAGGCCGTCGACCAGCGCGCCGATCTCCGGCCCGAACAGCCGGCGGATCTCCTCCAGCGTCGCCTCGGTATCTTCCACGGTGTCGTGCAGGACCGCGGCCACGATGGTGGCGTCGTCGAGATGCAGGTCGGTGAGGATCGCGGCGACTTCGAGCGGATGCGCGAAGAACGGATCGCCCGAGGCCCGCTTCTGCGTGCCGTGCGCCTGCATGGCGTAGACGTAGGCACGGTTGAGCAGCGCCTCGTCGGCAGCCGGGTTATAGCGCTTGACCCGCTCGACGAGCTCGTACTGGCGCATCATCCGCCGGGAGGTCGTCGGTTCCTGGATGGCACGCGGGGTCGGGGTCACGCCCGACTCTCCCGCAACCGGCGTGCCCGCGCCAGCCCCCGGCGGCGGAAAAGCGCCGGTTGCGACCGTATCGCCGTCCGAACGCAAGAACCCGGCGTCTCCGCCGGGTCCGGTCTCGTTCAGGTCGTGATCATCCAGGCCCACGTGGCGCGGCTCACTGTATCCGGGTTTACTCGCCCTCGTCGTCGGTCTCGACCGGCGGGGCGAGGTTCTCGAGGCCGCGCAGCAGGTCCTCCTCGCTCATGCGGTCGAACTGGACCGCCGCATCGTCGCTGGAGGATTGCGGGGCCACGGCGGCGGCAGCCGGCGAGCTCGACAGCAGCGGCACGGTCTCGGCCTCCGGCTCATCGACCTCGACGTATTTCTGCATCGAGTGGATCAGCTGTTCCTTGAGATCGTCGGCGGTGATCGTCTCGTCGCCGATCTCGCGCAGGGCCACGACCGGGTTCTTGTCGCGGTCGCGATCGATGGTCAGCGGGGCGCCGGCGGCCAGCAGGCGCGCCCGGTGGCTCGCCAGCAGCACCAGCTCGAACCGGTTCTCGACCTTCTCGATGCAGTCTTCGACGGTGACGCGCGCCATGCGGGGCGGCTCCTCAGCTTAAGCGACGGGTGATGTCGGGTGTGGCGCCACTCTACACGGAATGCCGTTGTGCAACAAGCACAGCGGGTTGCACCGGGCGCGCGTCTGGCGGGCGGTGGCCGGGGCAATGCCCCTGCCCCGTCGAGACGCTCGGACCCGGAAGGCCCGCGCGGAAAATGGCCGATGGGGTTGAACGCTTCGGATCGCCCAAATTCGGATCGCCCAAGCCGGAAAACCTCCACCGATACGCGGGTCCGCGACGGCCTGGGCATCCTCCCCGTCATCCCGGGGCGCCGCAGGCGAGCCCGGGATCCAGAACCGCCGCCGATGCAACACCTTGCGCGACTTATGTTTCTGGATCCCGGGCTCCGCTTCGCGGCCCCGGGATGACGGGGTTGTCGTGGGAATGGCCGCCGCCGGATCCCAACCTCGCCCGACGCACGGGAGAGCCGATAGCGCCGCCAACGCCTTGAAACACCAGCGTGATGCCCGTCGCGGATTGTGCGACGCATTGTTGACACGGGCTGCCTCGGGTGCGAGTGCGCGCCGCTTATTCCAGGTGTTTCGGCCGACAGGGGCGGCGTTCGCGCGCCGCACGGCGAGAGCGATCAGACAAGCCATGCGCGCACTCATCTTTCCCGGCCAGGGCAGCCAGGCGGTCGGCATGGCGAAGGCGCTCGTCGAAAACTTCCCGCAGGCGAAGGCCGTGCTCGACGAAGTCGACGACGCCCTGTCCCAGCCGCTCTCGCGGCTGATGTTCGAGGGGCCGGTCGAAGAACTGACCCTCACCACCAATGCCCAGCCGGCCCTGATGGCGGCGAGCCTCGCGACCTTGCGGGTGCTGGAGGCCGAGCGCGGCCTCGACCTCGCCCGGGACGTGGCTTGCGTGGCCGGGCATTCCCTCGGCGAGTACGCGGCGCTCGCGGCCGCCAGCAGCCTCTCCATCGCGGATGCGGCCCGGCTGCTGCGCCTGCGCGGCGAGGCCATGCAGGCAGCGGTGGCGCCGGGAATCGGCGCCATGGCCGCCCTGATCGGCACCGATGTCGAGGCAGCCCGCGGGATCGCCGAGGCGGCGGCCCTCGAATCGGACGGCGCGGTCTGTGACGTCGCCAACGACAATGGCGGCGGCCAGGTGGTGCTCTCCGGCGAGCGGGCGGCCGTGGAGCGCGCCGTCGGCATTGCTACGGAGCGCGGGGTCAAGCGCGCCGTGATGCTCAACGTCTCCGCACCGTTCCACTGTCGCCTGATGGCGCCCGCCGCCGACGCGATGGCCGCAGCCCTCGCCGAGGTCGACCTGAACGCCCCCCGGGTGACGCTCTACGCCAACGTCACGGCGGCCCCGGTGTCGGATCCGGAGGCGATCCGGGCGGCCCTGGTCGAGCAGGTCACCGGCACGGTGCGCTGGCGCGAGAGCGTCGCCGCCATGGCGGCAGCGGGCGTCGACCGGTTCTACGAGCTCGGCGCCGGCAAGGTGCTCACCGGCCTGGTCAAGCGCATCGCGCCCCAGGCGAGTGCCACGGCGATCGGCACCCCCGCGGACGTGGCGGCCTTCGCGCTTTAGATCTTTCGATTCTGTGTGGCCGCGTGATCGCTTTCGCAGGACGGTTCGAACCGGAGGATCTCCCAACCACCCCCTCATCCTAAGGTGCTGCGCAGCAGCCTCGAAGGAGGCTTCCAGGGATTGCCGCGCGATCTGGAGGGCTCCTTCGAGGCCGCCCGATCGTCGATCGGCCGGCGCCTCAGGATGAGGGTGTGGAGGGGACGGACCGCTCAAACAGGCTCTTGAACGTAGGAAACCAGCATGTTCGATCTCACCGGCCGCAAAGCCCTCGTGACCGGCGCCACCGGCGGCCTCGGCCAGGCGATCGCCCGGGCGCTGCACGCCCAGGGCGCCACCGTGGCGCTCTCGGGCACGAAGCCGGCGGCGCTGGAGGCCCTGGCGGCGGAACTCGGCGAGCGGGCGAGCCCGGTGGCGGCCGACCTCTCCGACAAGGACTCGGTGGAGGGCCTGGTCCCGGCGGCCGAAGCGGCGATCGGGCCCCTCGACATCCTGGTCAACAATGCCGGCATCACCCGGGACAACCTGTTCATGCGGATGAAGGACGACGAGTGGGAGCAGGTGCTCACCGTCAACCTCACCGCCGCCTTCCGGCTCTCGCGCGCGGCCGTGAAGGGCATGATGCGCCGCCGGGCCGGGCGGATCGTCAATATCGGCTCGGTGGTGGGCTCGACCGGCAATCCCGGCCAGGGCAACTACGCCGCCGCCAAGGCCGGGCTGGTCGGCATGACCAAGGCGCTGGCCGCCGAGGTCGCCTCGCGCGGGATCACGGTCAACTGCATCGCGCCGGGCTTCATCGCCTCGCCGATGACCGACGCGCTCAACGAGAAGCAGCGCGAGGGCATCCTGACCCGGGTGCCGGCCGGGCGCCTCGGCGAGGGCGCGGAAGTCGCCGCCGCCTGCATCTACCTGGCGTCGGCGGAGGCCGCCTACGTCACCGGCCAGACCCTGCACGTGAACGGCGGCATGGCGATGTTCTAGCGCATCATCCCGAAAGGTGGCTTCCGGCTTTCGGACGGCGATGATGCGGAAGCCAACTCCGAATCGACCCATCCGACACGCGCGTGCCACACCCATGAAGGGAATCTGAACGGCTCTCGCCAGGGCGGGAACCCTGTGCTACCACGCCCCGCAGCCGTACAGGGGGTTGACGGTTCAGCGGGTTTTCAGTCCAAGGCCCCCCGGCGGGGCCGTCCCGGTTCACCTCGAAACACGCGCGATCGACACCGGCCCGCCAACAAGCCCGCAGGGGCGCGGCGCGGCCACGGCACCACCCCGAGACGACTGACAGACCAAAAGGACGAGGACGGAAGACCGATGAGCGATATCGCTGAGCGCGTGAAGAAGATCGTCGTCGAGCACCTGGGCGTCGAGCCCGAGAAGGTGGTCGAGAGCGCCAACTTCATCGACGACCTCGGTGCCGACAGCCTCGACACGGTCGAGCTGGTCATGGCGTTCGAGGAAGAATTCAACGTCGAGATCCCGGACGATGCCGCCGAGACCATCCAGACGGTCGGCGACGCGGTGAAGTTTCTGGAAAAGAACTCGGCCGCCTGAGGCGCCGGATTCGGTTTCACGCGGCGCGGGTGAGGCGAAGCAGCCCCCGCGCCGTTCTGCGTTTCGCGGTTCCGTGGCACGGATCCGGCCGCGATCGGTTGTACGAGATGCGCTCCGGGGATGGCCGGCGTCGATGGCGGCGGGGGAGCGCTCCTAAGACGGGACAGGTAGCATGCGGCGGGTGGTGGTCACGGGTCTGGGGATGGTCACGCCGCTCGGCAGCGGGGTGCAGCACACCTGGAGCCGCCTGATCGCGGGCGACAGCGGCGCCGGCCCGATCCGCGGCTTCGAATCCGCCGACCTGCCCTGCCGGGTCGCCGCGCAGGTCCCGTTCGGCGACGGCACCGACGGCACCTTCAACCCCGACGCGGTGATGGAGCCCAAGGAGCAGCGCAAGGTCGATCCGTTCATCGTCTACGCGATGGCGGCGGCCGACGAGGCCCTGAAGGACGCCAACTGGCACCCCAAGAGCCACGAGGACCAGTGCGCCACCGGCGTGCTGATCGGCTCCGGCATCGGCGGCATCGGCGGCATCTACGACGCCTCGGTCACCCTCCACGAGAAGGGCCCGCGCCGGATCTCGCCATTCTTTATCCCGGGCCGGATCATCAACCTTGCCTCCGGCCAGGTCTCGATCGCCTACGGCCTCAAGGGCCCGAACAACGCCGTGGTCACGGCCTGCTCCACCGGCGCCCACGCCATCGGCGACGCGAGCCGCCTGGTGGCGCTCGGCGACGCCGACGTGATGGTGGCGGGCGGGGCCGAATCGCCGGTCAACCGCCTGTCGATCGCCGGCTTCTCGGCCTGCCGGGCGCTGACCACCGGCTTCAACGACACCCCGGAAAAGGCCTCCCGCCCCTACGACCGCGACCGCGACGGCTTCCTCATGGGCGAGGGCGCCGGCATCGTCGTGCTCGAGGAGTACGAGCACGCCAAGGCCCGCGGCGCAAAAATCTACGCCGAGGTGGTCGGCTACGGCCTCTCGGGCGACGCCTACCACATCACCTCCCCGTCCCCGGACGGCGACGGCGCCTTCCGCTGCATGACCGCCGCGGTGAAGCGCGCCGGCATCTCGCCCGCCGAGATCGGCTACATCAACGCCCACGGCACCTCGACGCCCATGGGCGACGAGCTGGAGCTGAAGGCCGTGGAGCGTCTCTTGGGGGATGCCGCCGCCCAGGCGACCATGTCCTCCACCAAGAGTTCGGTCGGCCACCTGCTCGGCGCCGCCGGCTCGGTCGAGGCGATTTTTTCGATTTTGGTCCTGCGCGACGGCGTGATCCCGCCGACGCTCAACCTCGACAACCCCTCCGTCCAGACCAAGATCGACCTCGTGCCCTTCGAGGCGAAGCGCAAGCAGGTGGACGTGGTGCTGTCGAATTCGTTCGGGTTTGGCGGGACGAATGCGTCGCTGGTGATGCGGCGGGTCGCCTGAGAACCGGTAATGTTTCCAGCACCGCGCAAGCAATGGCTTGATCGGCTGGCCTCACAAATCTGTTTACCTGCTCTGTTTACCTGCGCGATCCAAGTCGCATGACGGATCTGACCGACGGAGATCCCAATCTTCCACCTCATCCTGAGGTGCTGCGCAGCAGCCTCGAAGGAGCTTTCCAGGGATCACGCGGCTGGCTGGAGGGCTCCTTCGAGGGCTCCGCTCCGCTACGCCACCTCAGGATGAGGGTAAGGATGGAAAGACCGGTTCAATAGGCACCCCGGGGCCGGATCATCTTGAGTCCGATCTTGGAAAACGGAGCGGTTGCGCAATCCCGAAGCGCGCCTATCATGCGGCCATGACGCTGGAATTCGCCTACCAGTTTCGACAGGACGCATCACGGTCGGGTCTGCGGGATCTCGATCGGGTCGCGCTGACGGCCGCTGCAACCAGCGACGATGGCGATGTGCTGGCACCGGGCACGGAGGGAACCATCGTCAGCGTCTATCGCGATGGTGAGGCCTATGTGGTCGAGTTTCCGACGCCGGTCGGCGCCCTGGCGACGGTCCGGCCCGGGGACATTAGACTGGTCGAGCGCGCGCCGGTGTGACTGGCGAGGTCGAAGCGATCGTCTGGACCGTCGAATGGCCCAAGATCGTCAGCTACCTGCTCAACCCTTTGCATGCCGATGGCGCCTCCAAAGCCAAGTATCTGCTGGCCTTCGGCTATGCCGCGGAGGAGCCCGAACGGCTCGCTGGTGATCTGGTGAAACACGCGGTCGATCATTGGCCGGGGCGCGCCGTGGTGCTTCCACTCGGCCTCCCGCGCCGCGTGTTCGAAGGCCCTCTGGAAGCGCCGGATGGACGTGTCATGTCGCTCCGCAGCGTTTGGGAAGTCACCAGTGATACGCAGTGGCGGTTCCTCACCGCTTACCCTTGGAAATCCTGACGGGTGATCCGGTCTCCGTTGAAGGAGGACATCGGCTACGCGGCGAATATTTTTGATGATTGTCCCAACATCGCCCCGCATCCTGCGGTGCCAAAGCGTAGCGTAGGCCTCGAAGAAGACCTCCAGAGGTAACAGTGATCCCAGGAGAGCTCCTTTGAGGCTGCTGCGCAGCATCTCAGGATGAGGAAGAGATCGTCAAATCCGTTCGTGGCAGTCGGCGATCGTTTGAGCTCTTTTGCTTAAAAGGATCGAAGCTTCGGGTTGTTTATGACGGACCAAGGCGTTCCGTTTTTCAGGCACACGGGAGACGGCAACTCTCACCACCCCCGCCGCTCCTCCGCCCTCGGCACCCGTCCCTGGGGCGTGAGCGCGTGCACCACCTCCGGCAGCGCCTGGGCGAGCTGCGAGAGCAGCGCCTCGCGGTCCATGCCGGTTTGGCTCTGGAGGGTGTCGAGGGTGTCGGGGCCGAGGGCCTGGGCGAGCTGGGCCGGAGCCACCGGGCGGTTGCTGCCGGGGCCGATCCACGACTCGATCACGTCGCCGAGGCCCCCCTGGCGGAAGCGGTCGACCAGGCCGTCGAGGCCCCCGAGATCACCCTGATGCTCCGGGGCGGCGCGGCTCGCGGTGGGGCCGGAGTCGCTCGGGCCGTCGAGCATGCCGGACAGGTCCGAAAAATCGCCGGGCGGCAGGGACGGGTCGGAGGGGCCGGTCTCCCGGCGCTGGCCGGACTGGTCCCAGCCGCCGATGTCGCCCGGGTCGCCGCGTCCGCCGGCATCGGCGGGATGCTGGCCCGGATCGCGGCCGTAGGGGCCGGCGCCACCGGACCGGTCGGCCTCGGGCCCCGGCTCACCCCGGCCGCCGCGCCCAAAGATGTCGCCGAAGCCGCCGCTGGCGCCCTTGGCGAGCAGCAGCATCAGCAGGGCCTTCACCAGGGGCGACATCCCCCCGGATCCCTGCTTCTGGCCGCCGAACACCTGACCGAGCACGCCGCCGATCGCCGATTCGAGCAAACCCATAAGCGTCCCTCCGGGGCGGGGTTCGCCCGGGCTGACAACGGCGGGTGGGGGGTGGGGGTTGCAGAAGGTGGTGTGACGCCGTGGGGCGAACGGCCCGATTCACCGCCGGGTGTGGCGCGGGTCCCCTCCCCGTGCGGGCTACGATGTTCACACCTCGGCTTGCGAAAGCCGCCACGCGCCCCCTCTCCCGTGCGGGAGAGGGACAGGGTGAGGGACCCGGTCTTTCCGGAGAGGTCGCATCCCTCACCCCAACCCTCTCCCGCACGGGAGAGGGGGCGCGTCGCGGTTGCATGACGGGCGGTGAAATTTCCCAGCTCGCCCCTCCCCCGTCACTCCTCAGCGGGCCAGCGAGGCCTGGGCGGTGCTGGCTGTGGTCGGCTGCGCCAGGGGGACGGTGGCGGCGGAGAGCGCCAGTGCGGCCAGGAACAGGCCGGTGGCGGCGGCGCCGGCCCGGGGGCGCGGCAGGCGGAGGGCGTAGCGGCGGGCGGAGCGCGTCAGGTTCGGCATCGGATCGCCTCTTCTGGTTGTAGGCCGCTGGGGCCATTCTCGCAGAAGCAACGTCGCCGGGGGGCCGACCGGTTCCATCCGGCCGGTGGATCGCGGCCCTACGGGCGGGCGACCCAGTGGCGCGCCAGGGCGCCCAGGGCGCAGCCGGCGAGGAAGGGCGGCAGGATCAGGCCGGCGCCCTCCAGCCACAGGCCGGGCAGGCCCGGCACGATCCCCCCGAGCGCCAGCGCCGCCAGGAGCGCGGCGAGCCCGCACAAGGCGAGCGGCACCAGCGGCCGGGCCGGCCAGCCGGCCAGGGCCCCGACCACCAAGCCGAGCGCCCCCGCCCCGGCGAGCCCGGGCCAGAATCCATCAAGCAGCAGCATCACGGCCGTCCGGCCTCCCGGGCGGCGCTTCGGCGGGGCTGTCCCACCCGCACCCTCATCCTGAGGCGCGGGGGACGGATCGGGGTCTGTGTCGGTCTCATACGGGTTCCGTCTGCTTGGCCCGGCCTGTCACCCCGCGCCGTCATCGCGAGCGCAGCGAAGCGACCCAGGGATCCGCCACGTTCCGCGATCGCGCGCTGCCCTAGGTTGCTTCGCTGCGCTCGCAATGACGGGAGGGCGGCGATCATAGGCGCAAACCGGCGCGGGCGCGCGGCCCGGGCCTCACGGCAGCAGCGCGAAGGTGACGGGGCCGGGGGGCGCGTCCGGCCCGGCGCTGAGCTGGTCCGGCCGGACCCCGGCCTGGAGCAGATACTCGATCACGGCCTGCCCGCGCAGCCGCAGCAGGTCGAGGGGCGGGTCGTCGACGGCCGCCTTGGGCTTTGTTTCGGTTTTTTGGGTGGGGGGCGTCTTGGAGCCGGCGGGCTTCGCGGTCGCGGGCTTGGCGGGTTCGGCCTTCTTCGGCGCCGCCTGGGTCTCGGGCTCCGGATGCGCCTTCGGGGCGGCCTCTTTGGCATTGGGTTTCGGGGCCGAGCCGGTGGCGGCGGGGGTTTCGGGCCGGGCCGTGCTCGCCATCTGGGTCGGGGCCGCCTCGGCGGTCGGGGCGCCCTCCCCCGGGGCCGGCTTCGGCTTGGCTGGGTCGGCGGGGGCCGAGATCGCGATGCGCAACGACGGGCAGGCCTTGGCCAGGGCCGCCAGGGCATCGAGGACGGGGTAGAAGGCCGGCGTCAGGGTGGCGCCGCCGGCCGGGAAGCGCAGGGAGGCTCCGGCCAGCGTCGCGGCGGCCTCGGCCCGGCAGGCGGCGGGGTCGCGGGTCTCGGCGGGCTGCCGGGCCGTGACGGCGGCCTGTCCGGTCCAGCCGGGGGGCAGCGCCTCGGCCAGCCGGTCCGGCACCCGGGCGGCGGCTTCGCGATAGAGGCTCTCGCCGGTGAGCGTCAGCGCCCGGTCCGACACCGCCACCTCCCCGGTCGCGAGGGTCACCACCAGGGGGGCGGCTGCGGCGAGCGCCGGGCCGAGATCGGGCGGGGCGCCGTCGGCCAGACGGGTGCGGTCGATCACCGGCTCGCGGAACAGGCGCGGCCTCAAGGCGGCGAGCACCCGCTCCCGGGTCGCGTCGTCCGGCAGGTGGCCGGTCAGCGTGACCGCCTCCGGGGTCCGGCGGATCGCCACCCGGTAGGGCGAGAGCGGCCGGGCCGTCAGCGCCACCGCGCCGGGCTTCACCCCGGCGGGCCGGCCCTCGCGCATCAGCGCGGCGGCATCGGGGATCGCCTGGGCGTCGATGGCGTCGCCGGTGACCGATACGGAATCGTCCGCGAAGCTGACGGTGCCGGCCTGGATCAGCTCGGCGAGCTTGAACGCGAAGGCGATCAGGGCTTTGGGGTCGATCGCCGGGTCGAGCCCCCTTGCGGTGAGCAGCCGCTCCTGCACGGTGCCGCCGGGCACGGCCTCCGCGGCGGCGCGCAGGGCGGCCTCCCGGTCTGCCGCGGAGGGCGCGAAGCCGTCGAGCAGGACCCCCCGGGCGGACTTCTGCACCGCGAACCGGTACTGCGCCACCGCCGGCGGCAGGATCTCGATCCGCCCGACGCTGAACCCAGCGGGCGGGTCCGACAGGGCGGCCCGCAAAGCCTCGTAGGCCGGCACGTCCAGGGCCTCGCCGGACAGGCTGAGCACCGTATCGCTCAACGCCGCCCGGCCGCCCTTGGCGAGCCCGGACAGCCGCGCCGCCAGGAAGGCCGCGGCGCTGGCGAAATCGGGGGGCGCGCCTCGGGCCGCCCGGGCGGTGTCGTCGAGATGGGTGCCGGGCGCCAGCGCCCCGGTGACCCGCGCCTCCAGGGCCCGCCGGCCGATCTCCACCGGGCGGCTGCCCTCCAGCGCCACCCGGGCCGTGCCGGTGCGGATCGCCGCCCACAGGAACGGCGAGGCCGTCTCCACCAGCCCGACCTCCGAGACGATCCGCCGGGGCCCCTCCAGGGCGGCGAGCTTCGCCAGCACGGTCTCGCGCTCGCCGACATCCGGCGCCTCGCCCTCCGCCGCGAGGTCGCGCCCCCGCGCCTCCAGCCGCAGCCAGGGCTCGCCGGTGGCGGTGGCGGTGCCGGCGGCGACGCGCGCGCCCGCCGCCTCGATCCGGTCGGCGATCTGCGGGGCGGCGTAGAGCGTCGCGCTCGCCCAGATCAGCGCGAGCGCGGGCAGCCCGGCGAGCCAGCCGGCGCGGCGCAAGCCTTGAGCGAACACTTCGGGCAAAGGCACAATCGTGAGTTCAAGGGGATCCAGGCCGCGAGACCATACCGCCAATTCGGCAGGATGAAGGCCAATTCTTCGCCGGCTGGCCGGACGCCCGCCGGGAAAAACCGCATTCTTCGCGTACTCTTCGCACGGTCCCGCCGCAAAAAAGCACGGCGCTTGCATCATTGCCGCCGCCGCCGCGAAGAGACGGCACGGAGTTCGTCGCTTGGCCCGGACCGTCTGCCCGCACGATTGCCCCTCCGCCTGCAGCCTGGACGTGCAGGTGGCCGACGGCCGCGTCGTCTCGGTGAAGGGGGGCGACAACCCCTACACCGCCGGGGTGATCTGCGCGAAGGTCAGCCGCTACGGCGAGCGGGTCCACCATCCGGACCGGATTCTCCAACCGCTGGAATGGGTTGGCCCGAAGGGCAGCGGCCAGTGGCGCCCGATCTCGTGGGACGCCGCCCTCGACCGCCTGGCCGGAGCCTTCACGCAGGCCGCCGAACGCCACGGCCCGGAGGCGGTCTGGCCGTACAATTCCGGCGGCACGATGGGCCTCGTCCAGCGCGACGGCATCCACCGGTTGACCCACGTGATGGGCTATTCCCGCCGCAAGCGAACCATCTGCACATCGATCGCCATCGCCGGCTGGAGCGCCGGTGTCGGCCGCGTCGCCGGCCCGGACCCGCGGGAAATGGCGGTCTCCGACCTGATCGTGGTCTGGGGCGGCAACCCGGTGAGCACCCAGGTCAACGCGATGAGCCACATCAGCCGGGCCCGCAAGACGCGGGGCGCCAAGCTGGTGGTGATCGATCCCTACCGCACCGGCACCGCGGCGGCGGCCGACCTCCACCTCGCGCCCCGGCCCGGCACCGACGGCGCGCTGGCCTGCGCGGTGCTCCACGTGCTGTTCCGCGACGGCTACGCCGACCGCGCCTATCTGACGGCCCATGCCGAGGACACGGCGGCTTTGGAGGCCCATGTCGCCACGCGAACCCCCGCATGGGCTGCGGCGATCACCGGCCTCTCGGTCGCCGAGATCGAGGCCTTCGCGGCGCTCTACGGTGCGACGCCGCGCAGCTACATCCGCTGCGGCTTCGGCTTCACCCGGACGCGCAACGGCGCCGTCAACCTGCACGCGGTGACCTGCCTGCCGACCGTGACCGGCGCCTGGCAGCACGAAGGCGGCGGCGCCCTCTGGCAGAACGCCGCGATCTTCAACTGGGACAAGACCCTGACCGAAGGCCTCGACGCCAAGGCCCCGGGGGTGCGCGAACTCGACATGAGCCGGATCGGCGCGATCCTGGCCGACGATGCGGACGCCCTGCAGGGCGGCCCGCCGGTGCGGGCCATGCTGATCCAGTCGGCCAACCCGGCGGCCTCCGCGCCGGACAGCAACCGCGTGCGCGCCGGCCTGATGCGGCCGGACGTGTTCGTTGCTGTGCACGAGCAGTTCATGACCGAGACGGCGGCGCTCGCCGATCTGGTGCTGCCGGCCACCACCTTCCTGGAGCACGACGACATCTACGGGGCCGGCGGCCACAGCCACATCCAGTCGGGGCCGGCGCTGCTGGAACCGCCGGGAGAATGCCGCTCCAACCACGACCTGATCGCCGCCCTCGCCGGGCGTCTCGGGGCCGCGCATGAGGGCTTCGCCTTGAGCGCCCGGGATCTTGCCGACGCCACCCTGGCCCGCTCCGGCTGGGGCGGCCTCGACAGGCTGGAGCAGGCGCGCTGGATCGACGCGCAGCCGAGCTTCGCTGAGAGCCACTTCCTCACCGGCTTCGGCCATCCGGACGGGCGCTTCCGGTTCAGCCCGGACTGGTCGTCGCTGGGGCCGCACGCCGCCGGCATGCCGGCCCTGCCCGACCATTGGGCGGTGTCGGAGCCGGCCGATGCCGAGCGGCCGTTCCGGATGGTGGCGCCGCCGGCCCGCCAGTTCCTCAACAGCACCTTCACCAACAGCCCGGAATCGATCCGGCGCGAGGGCCGCCCGACCTGCCTGCTCCATCCGGAGGACGGCGCCCGCCTCGGGATCGCCACCGGGGACGCGGTGGAGATCGGCAACACCCGCGGCCAGGTCCGGCTGCACGCGCGCCTCGCCGAGGGGCAGCCGCCCGGGATCGTCGTGGTGGAGAGCCTGTGGCCGTCCGCGTCCTTTTCGGGCGGGCGCGGCATCAACGCGCTGATCGGCGACACCCCGGCCGCCCCCAACGACGGCGCCACCTTCCACGACACCGCTGTCTGGGTTCGGGCTGCCTGATAAGGGGCCTGACCCGGCCAAGAAGCGGGATCCCAAAGGGCTCAGCCCTTGGGCGGGGTATCGGGGCAAGATTTTAGGGCTTGGCCCCGATGGACCAGGGCTCTGCCCTGGACCCGCAAAAGGTCTTGGACCTTTTGAATCCAGGATTTTGAGAGATCGATCCATGACGGAACCTGCCTGAAGCGGTGCGGTTGGCTGCAGACACACTGTTTCGTGGACGTCACCAGCCATGCGGGTCCTCCTCGCTGCCGCCCTGCTGCTCCCGTTCGCCTCATCGGCCTGGGCGCAGAGCCTGTCCGCCACCGCGACCGTGCCCGCGGCGGCCTCTCTGGAACCGCTGACCGCGATCGCCAATCCCGGCCAGCTCAGCCTCGGCGGCGGCTCGACCACCGGCCCGTTTCCGACCCTCTCGGCCCAGGGCGGTGGGCTGGTGAATGCCGGACAGCTCAGCTTCGGCGGTGGCGGCTCCGGAAGCGGCAGCATCGCGCCGCCATCGGGCGCGAGCGGCAGCACCGGCCGGCTCGGCCTGACCGGGGTCGGTACGACCGGAGGCGCCGGCATCACCGGCAGCACGAGTTCCGGCTCGACCGGGACCGGCAGCACGATCGGGGCGACTGGGACGCGCAGCGGCTTCAACACCTCGTCGAGTTCGGCGATCGGCTCGATCTCGGGCAATGCCTTCTCGTCGTTCGGCACGGGCGGGCTCGGCGGCGGATCAGCGATCGCCACCAGCCTGAACACGAATGCGAATTCGGCCTCGTCGGCGGCCGCGTTCGGGGCCGGCGGCTTCGGCGGCGCCGGCGGGATCGGCGCCAGCTCGACGGGCCTGAACGTCAATTCGGCCGTCTCCGCGACACCCACGGTGAACGGCGGCGGCTCCTCCGGCGGCGCCGGGATCGCGAGCGGCGCCAACGCGGTCACGGATCCCGATACGACCGCCAGCACGGTCCGGGGCGGCGGCGGAGCGGTCGGGGGCGCGGGCATCGCGGCCGGGACCGCCCAGGCCGACACGGCCTGCACCGGGCCGCTGGCAGTGGCCTGCTTCGGCGGTGCGAACGGCTTCTGACGCGGCCGCACGCCGAGGCGGAACCGGGTGGAAGCGCTGCCGTTCCTTCTGCACCGGCGCCTCGGCCGGGACAGGAGGCGATGATGCAGAAAGCCATGGGACCGGGCCGCGTTTCGCTTGCGGCTGTTCTCGTCGTCGGGATGTCGAGTGTGGCCCTGGCCCGCGACGCGGGCTCCACGGTGCAGGGCGCCAAAGGCCGCGCCGGCAGCCTTCACGGCATTGGGTTCAACACGCCGAGGTTCGGCTCCGATATCCGCACCGGCAAGGACCAGCCCTACACCTGGCCGGTCGGCGACCGCTATCGTCCGGAATCCAAGCCGTTCTACGGACGGGCTTACTAGAGGGTCGGCCGCCGAAGGAGGTACTGGCTCGGCGCATGCGAGCCCGTCACGCTCAAACACGGACCCCGCCGGCGCGTGATGGCGCCGGCGATCATCCAGCGGGCAAGTGCGGAGGGACTTTGATGCCGGTGCCGTGTCGGCTGATCCTCGTTGTCATGGTCTGCGCGGCCTCGTCGGTTCAGGCGGGAGAGTTCGCGTCGGCTCCGCCGACACAGGGGATGGTGATGCCGCTCCCCGATCCCGGCATGGTCAACAGCGCCCCGAGCACGGCCCCGCCGCCCGAAGCGGCCACCCCTGCTCAGCCCGCGACCGCCGATCCGGCAGCTGGCCGACGGCGGCTCCAGGCGCTCGGCAGCGGCTTCCCGTCGACGGAGGGTCGGCTTCCGAACCAGCGCACCGGTCACCGCCGGGAACACGTGGTGCACGATATCTGCATCGGGTGCTGAGTGGCCGGGCCGGGACCGCGTCGGCCGGGAAAAGTTCAGATCACTGCAACGCACGGGACTGGGTGTTCGCGCGGATCCAGCGCGGCGAGAGCACGTCGCCCTCCTCGGTGATGATCCAGGGCTCGGCATTGTCGGCTTCGATCGCTTGCGCCGCGGCGGCAAGCGCCTCGCGTAGGGTCGCAAACGGGCGTCCCTTCGCGGACCGCCCAAGCGAGCGGCTCGGCCAAACGGTCAACTCGGCAGTTTTATCGAGGTCGGCGGGCGTCATCGTCGCGCTCCGAAAATTTTCGCGATTGGGTCGAGCATAACCGATCCATGTGACGTGGATCTGGCGATCGCGTTACTGATTCGTGTCGCAATCATCGCGACGTCGCGAGGCGGATCGCGGTGCTGGGCCTTCGAGGCCGCGATGCTGGATCGGCCGGCCCATCGGCTATCGATGCGACCGCGCGTGAAATAAAATCGCGTTCGATCTCAATTTATATTTGAGAGTTCATCGGTGGAAATTTAGTTCCTTTGTCTGGAATGCATGGCGCAGCTTGTGCTGAAATGCGATTTTCTCTCTGACAAGGTTGTGAAAACTGCAGAACGATGCCTGAACTGCGTTATGTTGCAATGCGCAATCAGCATACCGCATTGCACAAATTCGTGGTGTCATGCGTCCAGCGATTGCATCCCGCGATCGAACCGGAGACGCTTCATGCGCACGATCCTCATCCTCGCGTCGGCGGCGCTCACCTCGGCCGCCATCTTCGCTGGCCCCGCTGCCGCGGGTGACAGCCTGCACCTGACCCCGCCGCTGTATCGGGAGCAGGCCCGCGCCACCACGCAGGCCCGTTCGGTCAGCGATCTGAGCACCACGCCCCAGCCGGTCTCGGCCACCCGCACCGGCAGCCGCCCGGTGGCGACCCTCGAGCGGCCGATCGTCCAGGCGTCCGCCGACACGAATCGCTGAGCGCCTCACGCTGATCTTCCCGCCGGGCGCCCATCCCTCCGGCGGGGCGCCTGTCAGACGATACGCAGTTCCTGGGCGGCGATGCTCGGCGAGACGCCGCGCTGGATCAGGCGCCGGGTTCGGGCCTGCTGCCCCAGCTCGTCCCTCACGGCGGCGCCCGTCGCCCGATAGCTCTCGACGCAGAGGTCCAGCCAGGCATACTGGATGGCAACCGCGAGGAGGGCGGCATTCTCCGCTTGGCGGATGCTCAGCCACATGGCCTCGTCCGCCAGACGGCCAACCTCGCCATACATCATCGGCAACTCCACATCCGGGATGGCTGCGACGACACTCGCAGGTGTCGCCGACCCATTACCGAGGCGGCGGGTCCGAGAGCCCGCAGCCTCGCGCATGCGGTTTTAGTGCGACGCCTGGTCGGCGGCGTGCTGCGTCTGCTGAACGGCGTCCTGCCCCTGCTTCACCGCCTTCTGCGTGTCCTCGACACCCTGTTGTACGGCCGACCGGGCGCGCTCCGCACCCTGCTGGAACGCCCCCTGGGCGAGACCGCCGAGTTCCTTGGCCTGGGCCTGCATGGCGGCGAAGCGCTCACGCACGTACTCGGTCTGGAGCTGTATCGCCTCCGGGAACGAACGGGCGGACGCGATCTTCTGCGCCAGGTCGAAGGCGGCGCGGACGTTCTGCTCGGCGTAGTCGAGGTTGCGGGTATAGATGTCGTGCGCGTTGGTGCGGGCCAGTTCGGTGGAGCCCTGCACAGTATCGGCGGCACGGCGTGCGGAACCGATGAAGGTGCCGAACGCCTTGCGGGCCTGCTCGACGCTGGTCTCGGCCAAGTCGCGCACCTGCGGGGGGACCTCGAAGCTCGGAATGTTCGCCATGACTGGTCTCCTGTCAGCCGCATGTCCGGCCGCGGCCGGGCCGATTGTGCGCCGCACAAGCGGTTAGGTCCAGGGATCCACGTGTAACGGGACGCTGGATCCGTCAGACATCGGTCTCGCGCCGAACGATCGCGTCCTCACCGCTTCCCTTTTGCGACAGCCCGACCTCCGGTTCTTCGTCCGGAATCGGCAAAGGCTTGTTCGAGGCGTCGGAATCGAGATCCGTGGGTAGGATCTCCAGATCGGGGCCGAGCGGATTTGAGGGCCCTCCCGGCACGGTGGCGGGTCTGCGCGAATCACTCATTCGAGGGCTCCCTGTCCCGAAGCAACGCGGTGTTCGCTCCGCGGCTCCCGGATCATCGCGCCATGTGGCCGGGATCGCCCCCGCCGCGCTATATGCGGGCGGGAAAGCTGAGGAGAGCGTCGTGTTCACCGTCAAGGGGATCGATCCGTCCGGCCGCGTCATGACCTTCGCGTGCGGGACCGACGAGCAGGCCATGGAGAAGACCTGGGAACTCGCCCGGCGCGGGTTCCGGGAGATCATGGTCGCCAATCCCAAGGGCCAAGAGATGTCTGCGGCCGCGTTCGAGCGGTCACTGGACATCGATTGGGGGGAGTGAGCCGAAGCGGCAAATTCTCGGCCCGTGATCCCGCTTCGATAGGGCGGCAACCCGCCCTCGGGACGGTGCTTCAGCGGTTGCCCAGAGCCGGGCCGCCCGCGGTGCCGCCGGTGCCGGGTGGTCCGCTCGTCGGGGTGCCGCCGATATTGACCCCCGGTGTCGTCCCCGGGACGGAGGAGTTGCTGGGATTGGCTGTCGTGCCCGTGGTGATTTGGGCGTTCGGGCCGCTGCCCACGGTGCCGGCCCCGACGCCGCCGGTGGCGGGCGGGGCGGTCACGCCGGTATTGCCGGCGCCGCCGGTGGTCACCTGCGCGGCGGCCGGGCCGGCCAGCAGAAGGGTCACGGCGCTCGCGAGCGCCATCGTCGTGCGTGTCATGGATCCGTCCGTCGCTTGGGGTCGGACGCCAACGGGCTTGGGCCGGCGAAGTTCACCCGGGCCAGGCGCGAAAATCCTCAGTGCAGCTCGTAGCAATTGGTTATCACGCGCGGATTTCGGGTCACGTCGTACAGGATCGAGCACTGGACGAAGTACTTCGTGTCCTTCCGCCGAAACAGGATCAGGGACGATCGATTGTCGAAGGTGCCGGTATAGCCGGCGATCTCCCAGCCGTCGGCGCTGAGCCGCTCGATGGTGAGCGGCTCGGCCGCCGAGGCCGCCAGGCGCGATCCGAGGAAGACGGCGAGACAGACGGTCAGACTCAGGCACCCGCGCATCGAGCGAGTCGTCCCTACGGTCCCGGCGCGCCGAGCCGGGCCGGCGGCCGTCACAGGCCCGACACGTCGTCGATATCCGGCGCGGGTTCCCGCCGCGGCGGCGCAGGGTCGTCCTCCGGGGCGGGCGGAAGCCTGGGCGGCGGCATGTCGCCGGTATTCGGCGGCGTCGGCAGGCCCTTGGGTAGGTCGGGCTCGGGTGCGTCGTCCGCTTGGGGCGATCTCGGATCGGGCATGGCGTGTCCCCGGCATCGGCGCCGCACCCCGCGATGGGCAGGCCCGGCACGGACAGAACGGCCGTCGCGCGCGAAGGTGCCCACCGGCAAACGGCCAAAGCAACCGTTTCGACGACCACGCGGTTCTGTCCCCGCGTGGTCGGCCTTGGCCGCGCAAGCGAGGAGCCCCCGTGAACCGTTGCCTTGCCCCGATCCTGACCGCGACCCTGATCATCGGCGTCTTGTCTCCGGCGGTCTCGGCGACGAAGAAGCTCAAGATACCGAACCGGTACGACGGCGCCTGGACCATCGTGGCGACGACGTCGGAGGGGCCATGCGCGGCGCAGACCAGCTACCAGGTCCAGATCAAGAACAGTGATGCCTCGATCCCGGGCGATGAGGTCGACATCGACGGCGGCGTCTCGGCGAGCGGCAGCGTCCAGGCCACGATCATCAGCGGCGCCAACACGGTGCCGATCGCGGGCAGCCTCGATACGCAGGGCGCAGGCGCCGGCACCTGGCGGACGAGCGGTGGCCCGATCACGTGCAGCGGCCGCTGGAACGCCCGGCGCTCGAGCTGAACGGCGTCGATAGCCTCAGACCGGCACCTGCTCGCGGCGGAGGCTCGGACGGCGCGCCCGCTCGGTCTCCGGCTCGTTCGTGGCCGCGCCGATCTCCTCTGCCTTGCGCCACACCGCCCGGCAGATGAGGATCTCACGGCTCGCATCGATGCTGAGGACGAATCGGTCCGGCACGATCTCGGCTTCCGGCAGGGCGACGCGGACGCCGTCGAGGGAGCGATCGTAGACGATGCAGGGCAGGCTGCGATGCTCGTCGATCGAAATACTGCCGGTTTCGTTCAGGACCGTGCGCGGAGAGCGCCGTCGGTTAAGCATCGCCGCCTCGTGAACCTTGAGGCGCGCAGGATCGGCGATCCGGGTTCAGATCAGGTTCTGGAAACCCGTCGGATTGTCGGCATCCGCGCCGAGAGGCCCCGCTACCCGGTGACCACCCCAACCAGCGTCGCCAGAAAGCCGAGCGCGACCGCACCGATTCCGCTCATGAACATCACGTCCCAGCCTGCGAAGTCGTTCGACCGCGGGGCCCTGGTGAAGGCGAAGATCGTGAGCGCAGCGCCGAACACGACGAGCGCGATGGCGATGGTGATCGGTGTCGACATGGCGTGATCCTCCGACGCCGGTCTCCTGGCCCTTCGGGCTCTTGTCCGGACGACCGCAGCCGGCGTGGTCTGCTTTCACGCGTCCGTCGTCGAAACATGACAGACGAGCTGAACACGAACAAGGAGATAATCTGTTCTGCATTGCAGAACGCGCAGGCGCTGCACATTCCAGATCTCGCCTTGGCCGCGGCTTTTTCTGGGGACGACTTCGGCGGTCTGCGCGCGTGCGGGGGGCCGCCCGACCTCGGCGGCATGGTTCAGTCGAGGAAGACCCGAACGCCGTCGGTGTTGAGGATGTCCCGCTGGTCGGCGCACCATTGCTCCGCCCCGACCTCCGCGATCGTTTTGGCGACGCGCTGGCCCTCCTCGGCAATGGCGGTCTTGGCCTTTCGATGGCCGAGGGCCGCGTCGAGGGCCTTGCGGACGGTCCGGGACAGCCCCTCGGAGACCGTGTCGTCCACGGTGTAGAATTTGCGGCAATACAGGACGATGCCGGCTTGGGCGCCGACGATTCGCACCAGCCCGTCGATCGTCTCGGCTCGCTTCTCGTCCTGCGCCGCCGTTGGGCCGGACGGCAGGATCGACGCAGCCAGCGCGGCGGCGAGCAGGGCGCGTCTCATGGTCGGGTCTTCCTCTGCGGACTGAAGCCGGACCCGCGCCGGTGCCGGTCCATGACGCAGAGATAGGGCTAGCGATGCCGGATGCCGCCCCGGCAAGCTGCGCCGCGAAGCGACATCGCAGCGCGGTGCCGCCGGGCAGCGCCCGCCACGCCCGTTCGAAGCCGGCGACCTCCGGCCCGCATCACGCGCCGAAGCGCGGTTCGGTCACTTCCGGGCGGACATCATGTCGTGCGTCAGCACGGTCAGCTTGCCGATCAGGCTGGAGATGTCGGCGCCCTTGCACGACCATTGCGTGCCGATCGCCTCGCCGTCCGTCGAGACCGAAACGACGGCCACCGAGCGCAGCCGTCCCTCGCGGGCGAGCGCCAGCTGGTCCTGCAGCACGGCGATCACCGATGCGGTGTCCTCGTCGGCCACGGTGGGCGCGATATGGGCCGGGAACGCTACGACCGTGTCCGGTCTCGTCTGCTCACGCTTCATCATGCTTCGATCCCGCACCAACCACTCTCGCGATCCGGCGTGGGCATCAGCTTTGTGCAGAGTGTGGCAGCTTGTCCGTGTCGTTGCATGTCGCCGGCCTGTGTGGCCGCACCGCAACGGTCGCGGTCTTGCGCCGGAGCGTCGATCACGGCGTTCCAGAGACGGGATGACGGCACGCGGTCGACGGATGAGGGGTCCGGAGCGCGTGCACGCCGAAACATCAGCGCACGGAGCCACCTTGGCGGCATCCGCGCTGGAGGCGTCCAGGGTTCAGGCGGCCTTGCGGCCCTTGCGCTCGCGCTCGGCCATGGCGCCGGGCTGGCCCAGGCCGATCGCCTTGGCGAGGGCGGAGCGCTGCTCGGCATAGCTCGGCGCGACCATCGGATAGTCGGCCGGCAGGCCGTAGCGCTCGCGGTAGCTCTGCGGGCTGAGGCCGTTGGCGGTCAGGTGGCGCTTCAAGGTCTTGTAGGTCTTGCCGTCGAGGAAGCTGACGATTCCGTCCTGCTGGACCGACTTGCGGATCTGGGCCGGGGTCGGCTTGTCGACCGCTTCGCTCGCGACCGTGCCGGCGGCGGCTGTGCTCGTTCCGGAGGTGAGGCCGGCGATCGCGCCGTGCACGCGGGCGATCAGTGCCGGCAGCTCGGCAGCCGGAACGGGGTTGTTCGAGACGTAAGCGGCGACGATGTCGCCCGCCAAGCCGATCAGATCCGGCGTGTGCGCAATGGTTTCTTCTGTCACTTCATGGTTCCCGATGTGCCCCTCGCAAGCGATTTGCTACCTCTCTCGGCCGAATGCAAGTTACAAAACCTTAGAATGGGGTGCATTTCGGTCATGATCGCTATGCATGCTGACGCTTCAGGCTCGGAAATTCTGGCGCAACCGTCAGGTGAACTGTCCGCCAAGGCAGAGGTTTCGATAACCACTGCGCCAGTGTTTCCACATTGCGGTCAATCGCTTGCAGAGGGCTCGGACCAGACGGGTTGCCGGTGCGGCCGGAGCTTCGAGGTGCCTCCGATGGGACTGAGACGAGCCTCGCACCTTTCCATGGCGGGTGCGTCGCTTTTGTTGATTGAACACTGCGATCGTTCAATTGAAGACAGTTTTCGTAAAGACTGCGACAAATTGTAATCAATCTTCGCCGGGGCGAAAAAGGCGGAGGCTGTGACGACGAAGTCTTCTATTCCGCGTGCGGCTCGCGCGCTCGACCTTGGGGAAACGGTATGGGGCAGGGACCCGGGCCAGCCGGTCCACACGGTGGTAATCGGTCCGCGCATCCGGATCCCGCGCTCCCCGTAATCCCGCCTTGCGTGATCGGGATCCCGAGGGGTTCTCAACCCTCGGGCGAATAGTGTTGCCAAGGCCGGCGCGCGCGGTGACGGGAGGGCTCGGCCGTGGCATTGCGCGATCATGCTCCTGCTCGCGCTCCTCCTCGCCCTTCTGGTCGTCCTGGCCGTCATGATCATCACGCGGCGCTGGACTGGCCGGCTGGCCTCGCTCGCCACCTTGATCGCCGGGGCGATCATGGCCCTATGGCTGGCCCAGGTCGGGCTGCTGCCGGGCTCGACCGGCCCGCTGACGCCGGACCGCCCCCGGGTCCCGGGGCTCGACCGGTAACGCGCCAGTAACCGTCCCGGCGCGAGCATGGGGCATGCCCACGCTGTCAGCCCCACGCCTGCTCACCTTCCTGGTCTCGGCCGTGCTCATTGGCTTGGCCGTCGCCAGCCTCTACACGCGCATCCCCATGGTCGGACGCACCGTGGTGGCGCATCGGCAATGGTTCTTCATCGGCGCCTACGCGCTGCTGGCGCTCGGGGTTACCACCCGCAGCCTGTGACGGGTCCGGTCTCCGGCCCTTGCGACAGGATCCGCATTCCGGAAGCCCACCGCCGATTCGGTCGTCATCGCTCTATCGCAACCGCGCCGCGTGCTTCAAAGGAAGTGGATGGCGATGAAGACGACATTCGTGGTGCAGCCGTTCGAGCTGCATCGGAAGCGGCTCAGGCCGGCCCGGCAGGAGCCCGCCCAGAGCGAGTTCGGTGCCCTCAAGAAGGCGGAGGCGCTGGCCGCCCGCATGCCGGGCGCGGCGGCCCTGAAGGTGGTCGCCGACGACGAGACCGGCGAGCTCGAAGGCGTGACCATCCTGGGCCAGTTCGGCGAGGTGCCGGAGGATTTCGCCGAGAGCCTCCAGGGCGGTTGACCCGCGTCACCGGGGCCCGGATCGCCGGGGTATATGGCACGCGCGAAATGCATCGTCCGCCCTCTGGACACTACGTAGAAACAACGTAGCACGATGCTGGTGAGCGATCGCGCGCCCCGAGCCAATATCCGTGCCCCGATACTTCATCGATCTCCACGATGGTGCGAACCTGGTTCGCGACCAAACAGGTTTCGACCTGCCCGATCTCGCCGCCGCACAGGCGCAGGCCGTCCGCATGATGACCCGGATCGCGCAGGGGCTCTCGGACCCGCAGGTGCGGCAGGATTACGTGATCGCCGTCCGGGACGAGCAGGGCACCGTCCGCCTGCGGCTGCGTCTGTCGTACGATGTCGAGCCGGGTTGAAGGCCAGGGTTGTCGAGCGACCGGGCTGCGACGGAAGCGGGCCTGCATGCGTTGGTGTCGCGCCGGTTCGCTTGAGCGAGGAGAACGCATGAGACGCTCACGGATCGCGACCCGGCTCTTTCTGACCGCGCTCCCGCTGCTGGCGTGGATGGCGGCGCAGCCGGCGACGGCCCAGACCACGCCGCCGCCGCAGGCGGGCTCGGCCACCGCGACGCCGGATAACGCCATCCTGCTCACGGTCTTCCTGCGGCACGACCAGTCGCGCCCGCTCGCCGATCTGAACGCGCAACTCGCCAGGCAGGGCTTCTACAAGGCCTTCCCGCCGGCGGGCATCGAGGTCGTCTCCTGGAACGTCGTCATGGGCATCGGGCAGATCATCATCCTGCGACTGCCCACGACCCGGCTGCGGGAGATCAACCGCGTCCTGGAGGATACGGCCTGGGGCGCGTATCGCACCGAGTTCTACCCGACTTACGATTACAAGGCTGTCGGTCTCGCGGAGCACGACAAGGCCCGGTGAGCCGGGCCGCCGGCCGTCATGAGACCGCTTCGGCTGCCGGTGCGAGGCCCGGGCGCAGCGCATCGCCCCACAGGCAGGGATGGCCGAGGCGCTTGGCCTGGTACATTGCCGCATCGGCCCGCTCGACCAGCCCTTGCGCCTGGGCGGCGTGCTGCGGGGCGCAGGCGATCCCGATCGCTGCTCCGACGAGGACCGGCCGCCCGGCGCCGACATCGTAGGGTTCGGTGAGCCGCCGGTGGAGGCGGTGCGCCCGGTCCAGCACGGTCGAGACCGGGGCGTCGGCCAGGAGCAGGGCGAACTCGTCGCCGCCGAGACGGGCGGCGGTGTCCTGCTCGCCGAGACCGTCCTGGAGCCGCTCGGCCATCCGCCGCAGCAGCGCGTCGCCAACGGCGTGGCCGTAGAGATCGTTGACCGGCTTGAACCCGTCGAGGTCGATGCACAGCAGGGCGCAGCCCCGGCCGGCGGGCTCGGCCGTGGCCCGGTCGAGCCGGGCCTCGAACAGGTGGCGGTTGGGCAGGCCGGTGAGCGGATCGTGATGGGCCATATGGCGCAGCAGCGCCTCCGCGCGTCGGCGCTCGGTCACGTCCTCGTAGAGGGCGACCCAGCCGCCGTCCGCTTGCGGCTGCAGCGTCAGGGCGATCTGGCGGCTGTCCGAGAGCGTCTGCAGCACGGTGACGGGATCGCGCCGGGCCAGGAGCCGCCGGCGCTCTGCCCAGATCTGTGCCGGGTCCCGCTCGGCCTTGAGACCCTTGGCGGCATTGATCGCGATGAGCGTGCAGGCATGCAGGCCCGGTCGCACCGCTCCGTCCGGCTGGCCGAAGAGGCGCCGGTAGCCGGCATTGGCGAACAGCAGGCGGTTGCCGGTATCGAACAGGCAGAAGCCGTGCGGCAGGCTATCCAGGGCCCGGACGATCCGGGATCCGAGCCGGCGGTCCCGACGGAATCCGTAGCCCCGGGGACCGACGATCGGCTCCCGCGCGCGCCGCTCCAGCCGTGCCGACACCCTGCCCGCTCGCGCCATCATGGCGACCCCCTTCGAGCACCCGGCGGGATCCGGGCTCCTGCCGGATAGCCGGACGCCCCGCCGAAGACTGCTTCGGGGGCGTCTTAGAATGGGATTCCTTTAGCCAACCTTGACGAAACGGCGTTTGGCTCGAAAGGACGCGACAATCTCGTCAATCGCTCTGCCGGACCCGGGACTTCATGCCGGCCGCAGATCAGGATCAGGCACTTAGAGTTGCCGGGCCCGGCAGCACAGGCCTGTGCCGGCCCAAGCAAATCCCCGCGGCCAGCCGCCGCGAGGATCGACGAGGACTTGTTTTCGCGCCGGTTCCTCTTGGCGAGACGGCGAAAGCGCCGTCCGAGACCTTACGGCGTCTCGTGCACGCCGTGATGCCCGTCGAGGACGGTGTCGCTGGTCGGGACCGTGTCGGCCACGGCCTGCGCCCGGCGGCGATCCGGGGCGGTCGCCTCGTCGACGAAGGCCGCCACCGCCTCCGTGAGCGGCAGGGTGCGAGTCTGCTGGCTGCCGAGCCGGCGGATCGAGACCGTGCGCTCCTCGGCCTCGCGGCGGCCCAGCGCCAGCAGCACCGGCACCTTGGCGAGGGAGTGCTCCCGGACCTTGTAGTTGATCTTCTCGTTGCGCAGATCCGCCTCGACCCGCAGGCCGGCGCGGTCCAGGGCGCGCACCACCTCATGGGCGTAGGCGTCGGCCTCGCCGGTGATCGTCGCCACCACCACCTGGACCGGGGACAGCCAGAGCGGGAAATGCCCGGCGAAGTGCTCGATCAGGATGCCGGTGAAGCGCTCCATCGAGCCGCAGATCGCCCGGTGCACCATGACGGGTGGCTTCCTTGTGCCGTCGGCATCGATGTAGAAGGCGCCGAACCGCTCGGGCAGGTTGAAATCCACCTGCGTCGTGCCGCATTGCCAGTCGCGGCCGATGGCGTCGCGCAGGACATACTCGAATTTCGGCCCGTAGAACGCGCCCTCCCCCGGGTTGACCTCCGTGCGGATCCGGCCGGCCGACTGCGCCTCGATCTGCGTCAGAACCCGGGTCATCACGTCCTCGGCGTGGTCCCAGAGCGCGTCCGAGCCGACGCGCTTCTCGGGCCGGGTCGAGAGCTTCACGACGATCTGGTCGAAGCCGAAATCCGCGTAGGTCGAGAGGATCAGGTCGTTGATCTTCAGGCACTCGTCGGCGAGCTGGTCCTCGGTGCAGAAGACGTGGGCGTCGTCCTGCGTGAAGCCGCGCACGCGCATCAGCCCGTGCATGGCGCCGGACGGCTCGTAGCGGTGGACCACGCCGAACTCAGCGAGCCGCAGGGGCAGGTCGCGGTAGGATTTCAACCCGTGCTTGAAGATCTGCACGTGGCCCGGGCAGTTCATCGGCTTGAGGGCGAACCAGCGCTTGTCCTCGGCCTCGTCGCCCGCGCTTTGCGCCGCGAACATGTTCTCCCGGTACCAGCCCCAGTGGCCGGAGGTCTCCCACAGGGCTTTGTCGAGGATCTGCGGGGCGTTGACCTCGGCGTAGTCGCCCCGGAGGCGACGGCGCATATAGGCGATCAGCTCCTGAAAGATCGTCCAGCCCTTGGCGTGCCAGAAGACGACGCCCGGTCCTTCCTCCTGAAAGTGGAACAGGTCCATCTCCCGACCGAGGCGGCGGTGGTCCCGGCGCTCGGCCTCCTCGAGGCGGTGCAGGTAGCCGTCGAGATCGGCTTGGGCGGCCCAGGCCGTGCCGTAGATGCGCGTCAGCATCGGGTTGTTCGAATCACCCCGCCAATAGGCACCCGCGACCTTCATCAGCTTGAAGGCGGTGCCGACCTTGGCCGTCGAGGTCATGTGCGGGCCGCGGCACAGGTCGAACCATTCGCCCTGCCGGTAGATCTTCAGATCCTCGCCCGGAGGGATCGCATCGACCAGCTCGACCTTGAATTTTTCCTGCTTGCCCTCGAACAGCGCACGCACGTCCTCGCGTTTCCAGACTTCCTTGGTGAAGGGCGCATCGCGCGAAATGATCTCGCGCATCTTCGCCTCGATCGTCGGGAAGTCCTCGGGTGTGAACGGAGTCTCGCGATAGAAATCGTAATAGAAGCCGTTCTCGATCACCGGGCCGATCGTCACCTGCGTCTCCGGCCACAGCGACTGCACGGCCTCGGCGAGCACGTGCGCACAATCGTGGCGGATCAGCTCCAGGGCGCGTGGGTCGGTGCGGTCCAGGAATTCGATACGGGCATCCTGGGCGATCGGATCGTCGAGGTCGGCGACGGTGCCGTCGAGGGCCATGGCGACGGTGCGCTTGGCCAGCGACTTGGCGATGCCCTCGACCACGCTGCGGCCGGTGGTGCCGGCAGCGACCTCCCGCGTGTCGCCATTGGGGAAGGTGAGAATCGGCATGGGTCAGGCTCTCCGGGCTCAGTCCTGCATACGGGGCAGGTAAGCGTGTTCTGGGGAGCGGCCGTGTAGACCGATTTTTTTTCTTTGGCGAGGGAACGGCGCGCGGAGCGTGGCCACGCGAGCCCGGGACGGCGCGCAGCAAAAAGGCCGCGGCGGCTCCTGCCCCCGCGGCCTTCTCGATGGCTCGGTCGATCAGGTCTGCTGCTGCGTCCGGCGGGGCCGCACGGTCCAGCGCTCGAACACGCCCGCCGACTCGTCGGTCTTCGGGTCCTTGGGCTCGGCGGTGGGCTCGGGATGCTGGTGGATCGCCGCGCCGAGCGCCTGGGACAGGCTCTCGATCACGTCGTCGATCCGGGCGTCGCTGTGGATGCTCTCCTGCGGGGCGGGTTGGGGCGGGCTCGGCTCATGAGCCACCGGCGCCGCGTGATGCACGGGCTCCGGGGCGGGCGGCGGGGCCGGCTCCGGCTGAGGCTCGGGCTCCGGGGGAGCCTCGGCGACGGGGGCGGCCGGGGGCGGCTCGACGGCTTCGGGGGCCGGTGCCGCAGCCGCTGCCGCGACCGGGGCCGCCGCGGCAGCCGGGGTCACGATGCGGCGCATGGCGCTCATCGCGCCGTCGTCGGACGGCTCGCTGGCGCGGGCGCTGCTGCTGCCGTAGCGACCGAAGCCGAACCGCGGCTCGATCAGGTCGAGGACCGCGTCGAGCGCCGCGTTGCTCAGCGGTACCTCTTCGGCGGCCGGCACGCCCTGGATGGCGAGCGCCTGCCGCTCGAAGGTCGGCTCGTTGCTGACCTCGCGGCCGAACCAGTTCGGGGCCTGGAAGCCGGCGGCATCACTGTCATTGTCGAAGGCGACGCTGATCAGGTCGAGGTTGCCCGGCGTGACGTAGCGGTCGATCGTGACCTCACGCCCGCCGATGGTCAGGACGGTGCGGTCGTAGGCGGCCTTGCCGGGGCAGACGTCGAGCAGGGCGTCGCCGTGGGCGCGCGGAACGTCGGTCCGCTCCTCGGCCGGGACGCCGTCCGGGCCCTTGTTCACCAGCACCAGCTGGCAGACCTGGCCGTCGACCCGCACGTAGGAGCTGCGGCCCCCCTGCGCGACGAAGTGGCCCTCGGTGATCCGGGCGCCGCCCCGCTCCTTGCGGATCAGGCGGACCAGGGATGGCGCAACCAGGAATCGGCGAATGGTGCTCATGAACTCAAAACCCCTCCCGCTTCGTCGGCGGTGCGCCGATCCGGCGGACTGCCCTCAGGGCCGCCGGCCCGGATGGATCTGCCAAGTCGAGCCCGCGCCGACGGCGTATAAGCTCAACGGCAACGCCGTATTGGCCCGCACATGACCGCATCCATCCCCAATACCGGATGGCGACAACATGAGACGGTTAAGCGCTAAGCAAAAACACGACGAAATCAAGACCGGAACCGGGTTATGATTCGCCCGGAACCCTGCCTGTCCCCGATATCCCGTCTTTCGCCCCGGTTTTTCCAACCCAGGTTAAGCCGGAACCGGGCGCCTCAGGCGGCCGGCTCGAAGGTCATCGCGGCGCCGTTCATGCAATAGCGCAGGCCCGTGGGGGCGGGGCCGTCATCGAAGACGTGGCCGAGATGGCCCTTGCAGCGGGCGCAATGGACCTCGGTCCGGACCATCCAGTGGCTGCGGTCGACAGTGGTCTCGACGGCGCCTTCGAGGGGCTCGAAGAAGCTGGGCCAGCCGGTTCCGGACTCGAACTTTGTGCCCTGCTCGAACAGGGGCTGTCCACAGCCGACGCAGGTGAAGGTGCCGGGCCGCTTCTCGGCCAGCAGGCAGCTGGTGCCGGCGCGCTCGGTGCCGTGCTCGCGCAGCACCCGGTACTGTTCCGGCGTGAGCGTGGCGCGCCACTCGGCCTCGCTACGGGTATCGGGGTTGGTCGTCGCGGTATCGGCCATGAAGATCTCCCTTTTCGATGGGAGATATAGGCATCCCGCAGGGGGCGGCAGTCCGTTTGCCGCAAAACAGATGCAGCGGCGGCATCCTGTCGCTCGCGGCTATGGCGATGCCCGCTATGCCGCCGCCCCCACGGTGTCGGCCATCCGGGCTCGGCGATGGCCCATCGGTAGGGGCGCGCCCGTGGTGGTGTCGCGGGCGGTCTGGTGTTCCAGCTCGGCGTTGATCTCGCCGCCGAGCAGCACGATCGTCGACGAGATCCAGATCCAGGTCATGAAGCCGATCACGGCGCCGAGTGAACCGTAGGTCTCGTTGTAGGTGCCGAAGCTCGCCACGTACCAGGAGAACAGCAGGGACGCGATCAGCCAGAGCAGCCCGGCGACCAGGCTGCCGAATCCGACCCAGCGCCAGCGGGCATGCTCCCGGCTGGGGCCGAACCGGTAGAGCACCGAGAGCCCGGCGAGCAGCACCAGCAGCACCGCCGGCCAGCGCAGGGCCGCGAGCAGCCACGCGCCCGAGCCGAGGCCGAGGAAGTTCAGGACCACCGGCACCACCACGATCGCGTTGAGCGCGATGATGATGAACATCAGGGCGCCGACCGTGAAGGTGAGCGAGCGGATGTTGAGCCAGAAGAAATTGCGCTTCTCCTCCTCCTCGTAGACGACGTTCAGCGCATCGAACATCGCCTTCATGGCGGCGTTGGCGCTCCAGATCGACAGCAGCAGGCTGGTGAAGAACGTGACGCTGAGCGAGCTGCTGCCCTTGGCGGCGATGCGCTTGATCTGATCGCCGATCAGTTCGACCGCGCCCGATGGCAGCACGGCGTGCAGCTGCGCGAGGTGCTCGTTGATGGCTGTGACGTCGGCGAACAGCCCGTAGCAGGTGACCAGCGCGGCGATGGCCGGGAACAGCGACAGCAGCGTGTAGAAGGTCACCCCGGCGGCCACCGCCAGCACCCGGTCCTTGTTGAACTCCAGGTAGACCCGGACCGCGATGTCCTTCCAGCCGGCCCGGGTCATCTCGGCGGGGCTGTCGGCCGCGCGGCCGCGCTCGGGCTGCGTCGCCGCGGTGAGCTGCGCGGCGCGGCCGGCGATGGAGCGCGCGCCGGCGTTCACGGCCTTTTTGCGCGTGGCGTCGGCTTCGTCCTGATCCGCTGTGGGCTCCAGAAGCTCGGGCAGGTCCGGCGCGCGCCGGCGGGCCGGCGTCGCGGCGAGCGCCACCAGGGCCGAGCCGAGCATCAGGATCCAGAGGAGCGAGCCTGCATCCGGTTCGGAACTCGGGCGGGGGGGCGACGCGGGCATGATGGTACGAGAGGGCCGTCCGCGCGGAACTGCCGCGCTCGAAGGCTCAAACGTCGCCGAAGCGCGGCCGTTCCGCGCCCGATTTCGGGCACGCCTGGCGCCGACGCGCGTTGTGCATCCTATGCGCGATCAGCCCCGCCTCGGATTCTGCTGCAAGTTCGTCCTGGACGAGCCGCCCGGTACCCACGCCACCCTCAAGGCGGAGCGCGAGGCAACGCTCCACATGAACCTGACCAGCGTGACCATGGCGCATCTCGCCAAGCTGGACCCCGTCGCCCGGCGGGCGAAGCTCGCCGGGCTCGTCGCGCACAATCTCGATGCCCTGGCGCGCCAGATCGCCTGGGTCGGGGCGCGGCCGCCGATCGAGCGCCTGTTGCGCATGGCAAGCAACGTCCTGCCCGGCTACACCCACGATATCGCCCGCGCGATCTACGCCGAGCCCGAGATGGTCTCCCTGGTCGAGCGTGGGCTCGCGGAGGCCGGGGCGCTGGCCCGCCGGCTCGGCGTGCGCCTCAGCTTCCACCCGGGGCCGTTCTGCCTGATCGCGAGCCGCAACCCGGCGGCGATCGCCAACGGCCTGTCGGAGCTCGACTATCACGCCGAGATCTTCGACCGCATGGGCTATGGCGGCGGCTGGCATCCGCATGGCGCCCACATCAACATCCATGTCGGCGCCGGCGATCCGGGCGTGGCGGGGTTCCGCGAGACCCTGCCGCGGGCGAGCCAGGTGGCGCGCGACCTCGTCACGGTCGAGAACGACGAGAACGTGTTCGGGATCGAGGCCGTGCTCCAGCTCGCCGACCTCGTGCCGGTGGTGCTCGATCTGCACCATCACTGGGTCCAGAGCGGCGGCGAATACATCGAGCCCGACGATCCGCGCATCGCCCGGGTGCGGGAGTCCTGGCGCGGGGTGCGGCCGGTGGCCCATATCAGCGTCTCCCGCGAGGCGGTCTCGGCCGAATGCGACCCGGATGCCCTGCCCGACTTCCCGGCCCTGCGCGCCGCCGGCCACGCGGTCCGGGATCTCGCCGCCCATTCCGACATGATGTGGAACCGGGCGGTGAACGACCTCGTCGCCCGTCACATGGTCTGGGCCGATTTCGAGATCGAGGCGAAGGCCAAGAACCACGCCTCGACCCAGATCGCCCGCCACATCACCGATCCGGCCCGGGCGGCGCCGATCGCGGCCGAGTGACGGACGGTCTCGACGCCTTCTGCGGACGGCGCTAGCACTTTGTTCGCGCATGATGATTCCGGAAAACCGGATTCCACTTTTCCGCATCATGCGCTAGTCAGCCGGCATGAAGACCGCCGATTGCGACATCCTCATCGTCCCGGGGCTCGGAGGCTCGGACGAGGACCACTGGCAGGCCCGCTGGGCCGGCCGCCTCGCCACCGCGCAGGTGGTCGCCCAGGACGACTGGCACGCGCCGACCCCCGAGGCCTGGTGCGGGCGGATCATTGAGGCGGTCGCAGCGGCGACCCGGCCGGTGATCCTGATCGCCCACAGCCTCGGCGTTGTGGCCTGCGTCGAGGCGGCGCCCCGTTTCGCCCCGGGTATCGTGCGCGGCGCCCTGTTCGTGGCGTGCCCGGATGTCGATGAGGCGCCCGACCTGCCCGAAGCGGCCCGCGCCTTCGCGCCGGTGCCCCGGGACCCCCTGCCCTTCCCGTCGCTCCTGGTCGCCAGCCGGACCGATCCGTATTGCACCTACGACCGCGCCGATGATTTCGCCCATGCCTGGGGCGCCCTGATCGTGGATGCTGGCGAATCGGGTCACATCAACGTCGCCAGCGGCCACGGGCCGTGGCCGGAGGGGCTGATGCGGCTCGCTGGGTTCATGAAGGGGCTGTAGGACGGCGCGCGGCGGGAATTGCACAGGGGCGGGCTCGCGCTTACGCTGCCGACATGATCCATCCAGATCGCAATGTCTCTGCCCTGTCGCTACTCGACCCAGACCGTCGAGCAGCCCTCGTTGCGCTCGCCGAAGTGCAGGATCGGCAGCCGGCTGATCTGCTTAACGACGCCGTAGATGCCTATCTCGACGTGGATGCATGGCAGCGTGCCGAGATCGAGGCCGCCCTGCGGGAGGCTGATGCCGGTGATTTCGCTACCGAGAAAGAGGTGGAGGCCGCCTTCAAGCCGCGGTGAGACTGCGTTTCACCCGCCGCTCGCTCCGGGATCTCGACCACGTGCGGTGGTACATTTCCGAGTCTGATCAGGCCGCGGCCAACCGCGTCATCGCGCGCATACGCGGGGCGATCGAGAGCCTGAAACTCCATCCTCATCTCGGCCGTGCCGGCCGCCTCGCGGGCACACGGGAACTGGTGGTTTCAAGAACCCCGTACGTCGTCCCTTACAGGGTGGCTGGCGATGTGATCGAGATCCTGGCCGTCATGCACGGAGCCCGCACTTGGCCGCGCTCCAAATTCTGATGGGACGAGCCCCGTTAACGCGCCGTTTACCCTCGCGGCCTCCAGTGTCGGCTTGGGCGGTCCTTCGCCCCGAAGGCGCCCCTGGAGAGCACCGTGACGCGTAAAGAGCTTCTGGAACGACTCGACGCGGTCCAGGCCGCCCTCGGGCAACGGGCCCACATCAACTTCAACAGTTCGCTGTTCAACGACGCCGCGCTCCTGAAGCGCATCGAGGCGTTCGAGGCGAAGGTCGGCGAGGTCGAGAAGCCGAAGGTGGCCGACTACACCGGCAACATGTTCACCCGGATCGCCAATCGCCGCGCCGCCACGGCGGCCGCCAAGTAGCCGGTCCGGCCTATTTCGCCTCGGGCTCGGCTGCGCGCAGCAGCTCGCCCGCCACGTCGGCGAGGCGCGGCGGTGCCTCGCGCACGAACGGCAGCGGCCGGCAGACATTGAGGGCGGCCAGCCCGAATCGGGCGGTCATCAACCCGTTGAGCACGCCCTCCCCCAGCTTGGCCGAGACTCGGGCGGCGATCCCGAGCCCCAGCACCTGCTGCATCACGCTCTCACCCACCGCCATGCCGCCGGTGACGGTGAGATGCCCGACCGCGGCCCGCGCCAGCCGCAGGAATCCCAGGAAGCCCGGCCGGCCGCCGTAGATGGCGGCGATCCGGCGCAGCAGCCGGACGGCGGCGAACACCACGAACGCCACGTCGACGATCGCCCGCGGCGACAGCGCCGTGACCGCCGACACCTGCTTGGCGGCGGACGCGATGGCGTTGCGCGCCTGCCGGTCGAGGCCGGCCAGCAACTCGTGCTCGGCCAGGCCGATCCGGTCGTCCACGTCGAGGATCGCGTCGGCGGCGGCGTCGATCCGGGCGCGGCCCGGCGCCAGGGCTTCGCGGTCGGCGTAGAAGGCCGAGAGCGCCTGCACCACCGCCTGCGCGCCGGTATGGTCGCGGCTGCCGAGCGCATCGACCGCCGATTGCCGCAGCCGCTCGATCTTCCGCTCGCGGCGCAGGCCGGCCAATTCCCGCCCGACAATCGCCAGGAGCGCCAGCCCGGCGAGACCCAGCAGCGCGAGCGCCACCCAGCCGAGCCAGGGCGCGGCCTGGAACAGGTCGGCGATCATCCGCTCGACCGAGAGCCCGATCCCCAGGGAGACCAGGCCGCCAGCCGCCGACAGGAACAGCGCCCCCCAGGGCGAGCGCCGCCGCGGCGCCACCGGCACCGCGACGCCGTCGGCTGCGTCGACGATCTCGAACGGCTCCTCGACGATCCGAGCCTGCTCCGGCCGGGCCGCGAGCGGCGTCGTGGTCACGCCGGGACCCGGCGGCGGCTCGGGATTGATCCGGAAGGCGCGGGGCTTCTGGCCTGAGGACATGGCTTACGGCCTCCAGAGGGGGCGGATTGTTTTGGGCTTTGCCCTCACGGCGGTGGGCTGTTGGCGCGTCGGGTGATGCATGAGGGCCGCGGTCGACTTCACGCGCATTTCCCTCCCCCCTCTGCGGGGGAGGGTGGCCCCCGAAGGGGGTCGGGAGAGGGGAGCGCCGCTTCCGGACAGGTCGCGACAGGCGTGAGATCCTGAACCGTCGCGCTGCCCCTCTCCTGACCCGGCCTGACGGCCGGCCCACCCTCCCCCGCAGAGGGGGGAGGGATGGCGCGCGCCATGTCCGGACCGGGCGTCTCGCCAAGCCTCAGAGGAACCGGAACGCAATGTGTAAGCCTCACGGCCCACGCGGAAAGCCACCCTCCCCATCACCCGAGCCTGTCGCCGATCAGAAACTGCATCGCCCGGTCGAGGCGGATCTGCGGCAGGTGGCCGGGGCGGCCGAGGCCGTCGGGGCGGATCAGCGGCGGGCGGAAGCGGGGGAAGCGCAGCGAGCCCGGGGCGACGGCGCCCTCCAGCACGGCTTCCGCGCGGGCGGGCAACTCGCCCGGGAACACCGCGGCCTCGCTGTTGCCGTCGAACACCTCCTCGCCCACCGTCTCGCCGGCCTCGGGCGTTCCCGCCACCGCGCGCAGGATCTCAGGGCCGTCATGGACCGTGGTTTCTCGGGTGGCGCGCACGGAGGCGAGGGCCACGGTGCCGACCCGGGCGCCCGCGGCCTCGGTGCGGCGCATGGCGCGGGAGACGAGAAGGCGCAGCAGCGCGTCGAGCCGGTCGTGGCTGGTCTGGTGGAGGTGGTCGGCCTTGGTGGCGGCGAACAGCACCCGGTCGGCCCGGGGCGCGAACAGCTTCGACAGCACCGTGTTGCGGCCGATGTTGAGGCTGAGCAGCACCGCGTCCAGCGCCTCCTCCAGCTCCGCCAGGGCCGTGGCGCCGGCATCGACGGCGGCGAGCACGTCCACCAGCACGATCTGCCGGTCGACCCGCTGGAAGTGGTCGCGGAAGAACGGGGTGACGACCTTGGCCTTGTAGGCCTCGAAGCGCCGCTCCATCAGCCCGGCGAGGCTGTCGGGGGCGATGCTGCCGGCGAGATTGTCCAGCGGCGCGAAGGTCAGGGCCGGCGAGCCCGCGAGGTCGCCGGGCATCAGGAAGCGGCCCGGGGGCGTCGTGGCGACCGATTCCGGGCCGGCGCGCAGGGCCGCCAGATAGGCCTTGAACGCGTCGCTGGCGCGCTCGGCCGCGACCTCGTCGAGGGGGCCGTTGGGATCGAAGCCCTTGAGCGCCTCGAGCCACGGCGCCGCCACGGTGGACCGACCAGGCCGGCGGGTGCCGTTGATCGTGGCCCGGGACCACGCGGTGTAGCCGGTCTCGATCAGCGCCAAGTCGAGCAGCCATTCGCCCGGATAATCGACCACGTCGAGCATCAGGGTCGCGGGGCCGCTGCGCCAGCCGGCGGCGCGCTCGTAGGCGATCTCCAGGCGGAACTGGCTGATCCGGTCGGTGGAGCGCGGCCAACGCCGGGCCTCGGTGAGCGTCGCGAAATGCTCCTCGAAAGGAAAGCGTGGCACGTCGTCGTCGGGCTGCGGCACCAGCCGGGCGCGGCGCAGGCGGCCCTCCTGCGCGGGCGCGAAGGCCGGCAGGGCGTGCGCCTCCACGAGGTGGTGGATCAGCGCCGTGGTGAACACGGTCTTGCCCGAGCGCGCGAGCCCGGTGACCCCGAGCCGCAAGGTCGGCTGGATCAGCAGGTCGTGCGAGGCTTCGGCGAAGGCTTTGACGGCCGAGCCGGCGCGTGCGGCAAGGTCGGTCAGGGGCACGGGCGGGCTCGTCGTCTGGGAAAAGAGGCGGGGCACAGGTGGCGCGGTTCGGCCCGAACCGCAAGGCTTGCCCGGCCTTAGCGTTTCCAAAGGGCTCAGCCCTTTGGCGGGGTTCCGGGGCGGAGCCCGGAAACTTGCAGGGCTCTGCCCTGCACCCGCAAAAGGTCGAAGACCTTTTGAAACCAGGATTTTACGGGGCGGGTGTCGTCGGCTTCAGGCGGGCGATGGCCCCGGCGACGAGCTCTGGCCCGGCCCGGAGGGTGCCGAGCTCCACCGCCGACATCGCCAGCATCACCGGCGCCAGGTTGGGTCGCGGTGTGCCGTCGGGCTCGAACAGGTCGAGGTCGTCGCCGGGTTTCAGCCCGACGCTGCCGCTGATCCGCGCCGCATAGGCCTGGATCCGGACCTCGTCGCCGGTGCAGAGCGGGGCCGGCAGCCGCAGGTCGAGCAGGGGCAGCCCGGCCGCGATGGACGGCAGCTGCGCGGATTCCGCGACCATCCGGTCGGGGCTCGGCACCTTGCGGTCGAGGAGCGCCGTGGGATCCGCGGCGCCGCGGGTGGTGCCCGCCCGGCTGGGCTCGGCCGAGATCCCGGCGGCGATGTCGGGCACCGGCTGGAGCATCGCCACCCGCGGCACGCGGGCGGCGGCCGGACGCGCGGCGGGCCGGCCGGCCATCCGGGCGAGGGGCGACCAGGGCTGCACCCGCAGGGCCTTGGCCCGGCCCCGGGGCACGCCGCCCGGCCGGTGGGAGGCGAGGAAGCGGGCGCGCAGCGTCCGGCCGAGCCCCCGGGGCGCCAAAGTCGCCGAAACGGCCGGCGTCGCCACCTCCCTGCCCACCCGGGCCGGAGTCGCGACCCGGCACTCGGAGGGCGCCCAGCGGCGCACGATGGCGAGCGCGTTGCGGCGGCCGTAATCCCGGACGTAGCGGCGCAGCAGGCTCGCCGCCGCGTCGGCCCCGTCGGCCAGGGTGGCGAAGGCGGTGTGGCCCTCGGCATCGGCGCCGATCTCCCCGGGCCAGCGGGCCGACTTGATGCACCAGCCGTTGTTCAGCCGGACGCAGCGGGCGACGTAGGGCGGGTCCTCGGCGAGCCGGGCGGTCAGCGCCAGGGCCCGCGGCAGCAGGAATTCGCCGGCCTGCGCGTGCCAGTTGGAGACCGACCGGGCGGCGGGATCGAAGTGCGGCGGCGCGTCCTCGGCCGGGGCCGTCGCCACCGGCGGAGCGGCCAGGAGCGTGGCGGCGCGGTTCTCCAAGAGGGGCGTCAGGCTCGCCAGCAGGACGAGAGCGTTCAGCAGCACGCGGGCGGGCTCCGGCTGTACGGCACCGCGACGACTCCCGTCTCGATCCCGTTGTTCGGCAGGAGATCCCCGAACCGCAGCGCGTTTCCCCTTCCCGTTGGGGGGAGGAGGGGCCAGGGGTGGGGGTGGCGCAGGATCGAGCGTGGCGGTGCCTTCTGAACCACCCCCGCCTCAAACTCCTCACCACAAGGGCTACCGCCTACACAGATTTCGACCGTAGCCGTGGTTCTGCCGCGGGCGCAGGAGGCGCGGGTCCCCTCTCCCGTGCGGGAGAGGGACAGGGTGAGGGATGCGACGTCTCCGGAAAAACCTGGCCCCTCACCCCAACCCTCTCCCGCACGGGAGAGGGGGCGCGTCGCGGCCTGAAACAGCGCCTGTGTCTCAAACTTGTGTAGGCCGTAGCTGCAAGAGGGAGGGGGGCGCGTTGCGTCTTGCACTGGGAGATGTGGGAACTTCATAGCCCACAATGGGAGAACGAATTCCCGCTGCGTGCCAAACCTATTGTTCGCCCGATCGCGTCCCCTCACGGGTTCAGCACCTTCAAGACCGCCTCGTGCAGGCGCGGGTCGCCGGCCGCAACGATCCGTCCGCCGTTGGCGGCCGAGCCGCCGTCCCAGGCCGTGACCCGGCCGCCGGCGCCCTCGACGATCGGGATCAGCGCGACGATGTCGTAGGGCTTCAAGCCGGCCTCGACCACCAGGTCGATCTGCCCGGCCGCCAGCATGCAATAGGCGTAGCAATCGGCGCCGTAGCGGGACAGCCGCACCTGGCCCTCCAGGGCGCGGAAGCGCTCGGCCTCCTCGCCTTCTGCGAACAGGCGCGGATCGGTGGTGGCCAGGATCGCCTGGCCGAGATCGGCGCAGCGTCGGGTGCGCAGGGTCCGCTCCCCCGCCGGGCCGCGCAGGCGGGCGTGGCGGCCGTCGCCGGTGAAGCGCTCGCCGAGATAGGGCTGGTGCATCAGCCCCCGCACCGGCACGCCGGTGCGGGTGAGGCCGATCAGCGTGCCCCAGGTCGGCAGGCCGGCGATGAAGGCGCGGGTTCCGTCGATCGGGTCGAGCACCCAGACACATTCGGCGTCCAGGCGCTCGCCGCCGAATTCCTCGCCCAGGATGCCGTGGCCGGGAAAGGTCTGGCCGATCATCGCCCGGAGCACCACCTCGGCGGCCCGGTCTGCCTCGGTGACGGGGTCGAACGGCGCGCCTCCGCGCGCCTTGTCGTCGAGGCCGAACTGGGCGCGGAAGAACGGCAGGATCGCCTTGCCGGACGCGTCCGCGAGATCGTCCATGAACCGTCCGAGTTCGACGACGCTCATCGGCCCTGCCCCCTGCTCTGCCCGCGACCCGTCCGGTAGCCCGGCCGGTGCGCGACGAAACCGGGGCGGCCCCCCGGCCGTCAAGCCCCCTCTGCTCATGCCTCGGCCGGTTCCGGCGTTCGTGCCGTCGTGCCGACCCCCGGGGCGGCGGCGATGTCGGCCTGGACCGCGGCCAGAACCGCCTCGATCGCCTCGCGCAGGGAGGCGACCTGCCCGGCAGCGTTCGTCGCGCCCGCCTTGGCATGGGCCACCCGTTCCGACTGACCGTTCTGGGCGAGCCACAGGCCGAGCAGGACCGGCACCCCCGGCATCCGCTCCTGCAGGCGCCCGACCAGCCGGCGCAGGTGCGTCGGCTCGCCGGTCAAGGCCAGCGAGACCACGCAGGCCATCCGGGCGGCGCCCGGCTCGAACCGGCCGATCCGCGCCGAGGACGCGTCCGAGAACGGCAGCGTGCGGATGCCGATGCCGCGCTTCTCCAGGATCTGCGCCAGGATCGCGGCCGCCGCCTCGTCGAGGAAGCCGCGCCCGGAGACGCACAGCACCGCGCCCTGACGCGTCCAGGCCTCCGGCAGGGTCTCAGGCGAGGGGCCGATCGGCATGGGGCTGCAGGCGTTCTCGGCCCCCTCCCCCGCCGTCCCGGTGCCCGCGTCGCTGCGCTCGGACAGGTCGGCGATCAGCTCGCCGAGGGCGGTGCGCATGGCCCCCTTCTGCTGGGCGGTGAGCACGCCGCGCGCGGCGTCGCGGGCGGCAAGTTCGAGGCCCTTGAGCACGACCTCGTCGTAGTAAGATGAGAGCGAGCATTGCTGCAGGATCAGCTCGGCATGGCCCAGCACCTCCTCGGAATCGCCCGCCAGGATGCGCTGGTAGAAGTTCTGAACCGGCGTCAGCGCCGGCCGGTCGCCGAACAGCACGTCGAGGAATTCGAGGTGCTCGACATGGCGCCCCAGCACCACCAGGCAGACGGTGAGCGGCGTCGACAGCAGCAGGCCCACGGGCCCCCACAGCCAGGTCCAGAACAGGGCCGAGACCAGCACCGCGAACGGCGAGAGCCCGGTGGACTGGCCGTAGACGATCGGCTCGAACACCTGGCCGGTGAGGGGCTCCAGGATCAGGAACAGGATCGTTACCGCGATCATCATGTTCCAGCCGGGATCGACCGCGGCGGCCAGGATGATCGGCAGGAGCGCCGACAGGAACGCGCCGATATACGGCACGAACCGCATCAGGCCGGAAAAAATCGCCCAGAGCACCGGGTTCGGCACGCCGATGACATAAAGCCCGATCCCGATCACGACCCCGAAGGCGGTGTTGAGGGCGAGCTGCACCACGAAGTAGCGGCTGAGGCGTCCGGCCGCGTCGTCGATCGCTCCGGTGGTGCGATGCAGGTCGCTCGACCCCGCGAGCCGGATCATGCGGTCGCGCAGATCCTCGCGCTGCATCAGGACGAACAGCAGCACCACGAAGACGATGCCCACCGTGGCCAACGGCTGCAGCACCGGCGACAGCAGGGTGCCGAGCATCTCCAGCGGCCCCGGCTGGGTCGACGCTACCTCGACCACGACGGGTTTCGAGCCCGGCTTGGCTTGGTCCAGCCCGGAGGCGGCTTCGGGGGTCTGCGGCGCGGCTTGCGGCTGTTCTTTAGCCGGCTCCTTGGCCTGTTCCTGGCCGCCGGTATGGAGCGCCCGGCCGATATTGGCGACGTAGTCGGTGATGTGCCCCACCGGCGAGGTGCGCAGGCCCTCGATCTTGCGCTCAATGGTGGCGCGGTAGCGCGGGATGTCGCCCACGAGGTCGGCCGCCTGGATGCCGATCAGCGTCGCCAGTGCACCGACGATCCCGAGCGTCAGCAGGACGCTCACGCCCACCGCTACCAGCCGCGGCAGCCGAAGGCGTCGCAGGCGGCTCACCAGCGGCGTCAGCACGAAGGACAGGAGCAGCGCGATCGCGATCGGGATGAAGATCTCGCGGCCGAAATACAGGATCGCCACGATGGTGGCTCCGACCAGGATCGGCGAGGCCATCGTGGCCCGTGGGGTCTCGGCCGCGGCGACCCGGGTCGGACGCGGCGGAACCAGCGCCTGTCCAGGCTGCTGCGCCCCGACCGGGGTTTTGGTACCCATGCTGCGAGTCCACGCCCCGAACGCCACACGCGGGCGCCCGCCGGGGTCGCGGGGCCTCGCGGCATGGGAACGGCACGGAGCCGGAAAACGATCCCGCTTACCTCGCGGATCCGTGAGGGGGCTTCAGATGCGGAGCGTCGGACTCAGGCGGTAGTCAGGTCCGCGCGTCGACCAGCAGGAGCGCCAGGATGTCGGCAAGTTCAGCTGCGTTGATGGTGGCAAGAGCCTGGATGGCGAGGTCGGCTGCATCGCATGCGTCCACTGCGTCCGACGACCGGAAGACCACCTGCGGGTCGTAATCGGCGCTGTGCCGAAGCTCCTGCAAGCTGGCAAAGGCACTGGCGAATTCCCGTGCCGCAGGCGAGACGCCCGTCCGCTGCAGCAGCGCCTGATGCCGCTGGCTGAGAACCGGCCTGTCGATGGCACGGCAGATTTCCTTCATCCGGCCGTGGGCGAAGCCGCGATACACCAGCGCGTAAGCCGCGGTGCCGCTCTGGGCGGCTCCGACGAAGCGCTCGGCCGCCAGTTTCAAGGTCGTGTGGAACAGTGCGTAATAGGCCGTCGAGATCGCGCGCCGAAGCTCGGCATCACGCGGCGCCGGTCCCGATGCCAGCGCACGGGCCGCTGCGAGCAGCTCAAGCGGGTCGAGCACCGGCCCGGGCGTTCCAGTCGTCGCGCGAGAGGAAGCGCACGAACGGGTAGCGTTCGTCACCGGCCTCGATCAGGGCGTCCCGGATCCTCTGGCCGATACGGATCCGCGCCGCCGGGGTCAGGAGCGGTTGCTGGGTCCGATCCAGCTGCAGCGTGATGAAGTAGGCCGGCTCGTCCGACGAATCGAGACGGATGTCGACCTCGGCATCGCCGGCCTGCGAGCCCGCGACGCTGTGAACGGCATCAAGACTGATCGCGCGAATCTCTGCCATCGGAAGGTCGGCCATGCCGGGATCCTGCTGCCGGAACAGCGGACCGTCAACGTCGGTCCGCTGCCGTCTTACGCCCCCTGCACCCCGGCCCGGGCCACCTCGCCGACATCCTTCAGTTCGGGGAGCGACCAGCACATCTGCATCACCCGCTTGGCCTGGGCCTCCGGCAGAACCCCAGCGGCGAGATCGGCGAACTTCGCCTCGAGCTGCGCATCGGACATCGGTGTCTCGACGCTGCCGATCGCGTGCTCGATCCGGCGGTGGAAGGTCCGCCCGTCGGTCAAGGTCACGGTCATGTCGACCTGCGCGGCGTCGATGCCCGGAGTGATCACCGGCACCACCTTCTGGCGCAGGGCCACGACGCGCGGATCGTTCACCGCCCGGTTGCTGAACTGCTTCTCGCCGCCCGCGCCCTCCACGAGGGCGATCGCGGCCGCGTGGTAGATGCTGAACTTGCCCTCCAGCCCAGTCTTCGGCGCGGTCTTGCCGGTGAGCTCCAGCACCAGCGGGTGGACCTTGAGATCGACCCGGGCGATGTCCTCCGGCCGGACATGGTCCTGGTCGCGGATCTGCACGCCCGCATCGATCGTCGGATGCATGACGATGCCGCAGGCGAAGGGCTTGTAGGTGTTGAGCAGCGCCTCGTAGCGGGTGCCCAGCCCGTCGGTGATCTCGGACCAGTCCTGCTTGGTCGAGATGGTGTTGGCCCAGCCGCGCTTGGCCTCGATCATGCCGTCCGAGGAGGTAAAACCCTTGGCCGCCAGGATCGCCGCGAACAGGCCGTTCGAGGCCGCCCGGCCGGGATTGAAGCTCTTGTTCATCGAGCCGAACGATTCGCGCAGGCCCACCGGCTGCGAGGCGGCGAGCCCCAGCGCGTAGATCATCTGCTGTTCGGTGAGCCCCATCAGCTTGCCGACGGCGGCCGCGGCGCCGAACGGTCCGCAGGTGCCGGTGATGTGCCAGCCGGCATCGTAATGGTTCGGGTAGACCGCGTTGCCGATCCGGCACTCGGTCTCGATTCCGACCACCAACGCGTCGAGGAAGTCCTTCCCCGAGACCGGCTTCATCTGGGCATAGGCCAGGATCGCCGAGGCGACCGGGCCGGCCGGATGGATGATCGTCTTCAGGTGGGTGTCGTCAAAATCGAAGATGTGGCTCGCCACGCCACTCAAGAAGGCGGCGTTCATGATGTCGAACCGCTCCGCGCGGCCGAACAGGCCGGCCTGCGGCGGCCCGGAAAAGGGTTGCAGCGCCGAGACCGCCACATCCACGGTCTCGTGGTGCGAACCGCCGATCGCCACGCCGACCCAGTTGAGGAAGCTGCGCACGCCCTCGCGGCGGACGTTTTCGGGCAGGGTGTCGTAGGACGAGGCCAGGATCCACTGCGCCAGGATTTTCGTGACGGGCGGCGGCGCCTTGGCGGCCGGCTTCGCAGCCTCGGCGGCCTGCGCGCCGTCGAGGGCCGGCGCCGCCAGGGCGAGGCCCGCGGCGCCGATGAGCGAGCGACGGTTTAGGGTCATGGCGTTCTCCCGTGGGGCGAGCCGCGTGGGGCTTGCCCTGTTGGTCGACACGATACTGAATAAGGCGCGGGTCCGTCAGGGGGCGTTTCGTATCTGCGCGCAGGCACCGCCCTTTCCCGGGCGCATGGAGCGTGAGCGGAATGCGACCCGGGATCCAGCGCAAGACGACGCGCAGCGTCTGTGTGGTTTAGGTAAGAGGCCGCTGCGCGGCGCTTTTCGTGCTGGGTCCCGGATCACCGTCCACTGACGTTCCAGGTGTCCGGGAAAGGGCCTCGCGCCTCACACCAACACCGGCAAAGCCTCCTGCTCGCCGACCTCGAAAACCCGGCGGTAGCGGGCGATCTCGTCGGCCGGCCCCTGCGCCTTGGTCGGGTTGTCGGAGAGCTTGACCGTCGGGCGGCCGTTCGCCTCCACGACCTTGCAGACCACCGAGACCGGATCGAACTTGCCGTCCGGCAGGAGACCCCGAAAGTCGTTGGTGAGCAGGGTGCCCCAGCCGTAGCCGATGCGCATGCGTCCGTGGAAATGGCCGTGGATGCGCTCGATCTCGTCGATGTCGAGCCCGTCGGAGAAGATCGCGAGCTTGTCCCCGGGATCGTATCCGCGATCCTGCCAGAACCGGATCACCTCCTCGCCGCCCGCGATCGGATCCTTCGAATCGATGCGGATCCCGGTCCAGTCGCTCACCCAGTCCGGGGCGTTCGCCAGGAACCCGGTGGTGCCGTAGGTGTCGGGCAGGATGACCCGCAGGTTGCCGTCGTAATCCTCCTGCCAGTCGGCCAGCACCCGGTAGGGCGCGGCAGCGAGCGCCGCGTCGTCCTCGGCGAGCGCCGCGTAGACCATCGGCAACTCGTGGGCGTTGGTGCCCACCGGCTCGACCTCCTGCCGGGCGGCGATCAGGCAGTTCGAGGTGCCGAGGAACGCGCTGCCCAGCCCCTCGGCCATCGCCTGCACGCACCAATCCTGCCAGAGGAAGCCGTGGCGCCGCCGCGTGCCGAAATCCGCTACCGACAGGTCGGGCAGCTTCTGCAGCCGCTGGATCTTCTCCCAGACCCGGGTCATCGCCCGGGCGTAGAGCACCTGAAGGTCGAGCTTGCCGAGGCCCCGCAGCACGGCGCGCGCCCGCAGCTCGTTGAGGATCGCCAGCGCCGGGACCTCCCACATCGTGGTCTCGATCCAGGGGCCGTGGAAGGTCAGCTCGTACTGGCCGTCATGGACCGCGAGTTCGTAGTCCGGCAGCTGAAAACCCTCGAACCACGCCACGAATTCCGGGCCGAGGATCCGCCCCTGGCCGCGGAACACGTTGCCGCGCAGCCAGGTCACCTCGCCCTTGCTGAGCCGGAGGCTGCGGGCATGGTCGAGCTGCTCGCGCAGCAGCCCGGCATCGACCTCGTCGGCGATGCGGATGCGCTTCGTGCGGTTGGTGATCCCGAAGGTGGTGTCGATCTGCGGATGCCGCCGCAGGATCGTCTGCGCCATCAGCAGCTTGTAGAAATCGGTGTCGAGCAGCGACCGCACGATCGGGTCGATGCGGAAGCTGTGATCGTAGACCCGCTTCGCCAGATCAATCATGTTTTTCGGACTCGTCCGCGCGTCTCACGGCGCAGAGCGCATGCCGGGCGCGGCCGCGTCAAGAAGAAGGGCGGCCCGTCTCTACGACGCGCCGCCCCTCGTTACCCACGTCGCCAAGTCACAAAAAATCAGGCGAGGTCGACCTTCTTGGTCTCGGTCTTGGGGCTCTCGCCGGTGAGCGACGCCTTCACGTAGCCGTAGAGGTGCAGCATCGTGCTGTTGGGGCTGTCCCAGTACTCGCCCTTCTCCGGGTGGACCCGGATCAGCGCGACCTCGGGATCGTTCTTGCCGTTGGGGAACCAGGTCTTCAGGCTCTCATTCCACTTCTCGTCGATCTTGGCCTGGTCGCGCACGATCTCGGCCTTGCCGGCCACCGACACGTAGGTCTGGCTCGACGGGTCGGAATAGGCCAGGTTCACCTGGTTGTCCTTGCTGATCTCGGTGGTCTTGGGCGAGTGCAGCTTGGTGAAGAACCACAGATCGCCGTTCTCGTCGGCGTCGTTGTTCCACATCGGGCGGCTGTTGAGCGTCCCCTCGGCGTCGACGGTGGTCATCATGGCGATCTTCACGTCCTTGACCAGCTCGAACAGCTTCTTGGCGCCCTCGTGGTCGCGGTGGTTGCCCTGATGCATGAAACCGATCTCCTTAGCTTGTCGCCGACGTGGCGTTCGAGTCGCGCGGGCGGCCCCCTCCAGGGAGGCCCCGCCCGCAAGTCGCCTCGACAACGGGCGAAGGCCCGCTTGGTTCAGGCGGTTTCGGGATGGGAACGATCGGGCGGTGGAGGACCCGTTTGGGCCTGAGCGTGCTCATCGGATCGGTCTGGCTGGCGGCTGCGCCAGTCTCTGCCGAGGTTCGGTTCGGGCCGGGCGTCCGGATCGGCGGCCACGATTTTTCGGGGCGCCGCGCCGGCAGCGTCCATATCGAACGCGCGAAGCGCCTGCGCGGCCCGCTCGGCTGCCGCCACGTCCGCCACGGCTCCTACCGGCGCGGCGACGGCACCGTGGTGCGCGGCCCGATGGAAGAGTGCAATCTGATCGCGGTTCCCCCGGGACGGCGGTGAGGCCGGGGGCCTCACGAGTCGCCAAACAGCGTCTCGATCTCGGCCATCGGCTTGAACAGACGGCGGGGCTGATCGGGCAGCCGAAGGAAGTCATGGCGTTCGTAGAACGCGACCGCGGTTTCATCCTTCGCGTCGACCACCACCGCCAGGGAGGCCGTCTCGCTCCTGAGGCAGCGCAATAGCGCATCCAGGAGGAGAAGCGTGCCGAACCCCTTGCCACGCCGCGTCGCGTCGACCGCCAGCCGCCCGAGCAGCGTGGCCGGCAGGATGGGGTAGCGCGGCAGTCTCTTGACGAAGGCCGCCGGCAATTCGGCGGCCCGGATCGACGTGTTGGCGAGGGTGTAGAAGCCCAGGATGGCGGGTTCCGGAGGCTCGACAAGGACATAGGGGGCCGCCACCCGGCGGCGCGCATCCTGACCGGCCTGCGAGCGGAGATAGCGATCGAGGGCGTCGACGCCGCACGCGAAGCGGGACCGATCGTGCCGCCCGGCATCGAAGAGCTCGATGGCCGGCCTTGCGCCGACGGTCACGTCTCCGAGCCACCCATCAGCGTTCGGTAAGTGGCGACGCGATCCCGCATCCGTTCACTGGGGTCGCGCGGCGCGAGAAGCGCCTCCACGAAGGCGCGGGAATCCCGAACGCTGAGCTGGATTACCTCATGCTCTGCGATGGCGCGCTTGGCGGCATCCTGGACGCTCGTCAGGACGAAGTCGGTGATGCTGCGTCCTTCGAGCGCTGCGGCATGCGCAACGAGGGCCTTCTGCTCCGCCGTCACACGGGCCTCCAATCGATCGGCCCGGCGCCGGTTCTTCGAGCTGCCTTCCAACCGTTGAGCGTTGCGCATCGCCACCTCCGTGCCGACCTGGAATGTACGGCCAGCGGCCGGCATTTTCGAGGGGAAACTGCTGGGTGTCGCGGACGGGCGAAATCCCGATAGCCGGGGCGGGGTCTGGTGTTCTCGCGGCGCTCGGTTACATGCAGCGGGTATTGGACCTGCTTGCTCCCGGTGGAGGACGATTTGGCGATCACTCGCGACGACGTGCTGCGCGCGCTCCAATCCGTCACCGTCGATGCCGCCGGCACCACGCTGCCCGGCTCCGGGCGGCTGTCCCAGGTCGTGGTCGATCCGAGCAACCGGGTGATGTTCTCGATCCTGGTCGATCCGAGCGAGGCCGAGCGATTCGAGCCGGTGCGGCGGCAGGCGGAGGGGCGCGTCCTCCAGATGCCGGGCGTCTCGGGCGTGTTCGCGAGCCTCACTTCGGAGCGCGGCCCGGGCATGCCGGCCCAGAGCGACGCCGCGCCCCGGCCGGTGACACCGCCACCGGTCGCGCCGCCGAGGCCCGGGGCGCCGCCGAACCAGGGGCCGCAGATCGCTGGCGTGCGCCACATCGTGGCGGTCGCCTCCGGCAAGGGCGGCGTCGGCAAGTCCACCACCGCCTGCAACCTCGCCCTCGCCCTCCAGGCCCAGGGGCTGAAGGTCGGCCTGCTCGATGCCGACATCTACGGGCCGTCGGTGCCGAAACTGTTCGGCCTGTCGGGCAAGCCGACCGTCGTCGACAACAAGTCCATGGAGCCGATGGTCGGCTACGGGCTGAAGGTCATGTCGATCGGCTTCCTGATCGAGCCCGAGACGGCGATGATCTGGCGCGGGCCGATGGTGCAATCGGCCATCACCCAGATGCTGCGCGACGTGCTCTGGGGCGAGCTCGACGTGCTCATCGTCGACATGCCGCCGGGCACCGGCGACGCCCAGCTCACCATGGCCCAGGCAACCCCGCTCTCGGGCGCCGTCATCGTCTCGACGCCCCAGGACCTCGCGCTGATCGACGCCCGCCGGGGCGTGACCATGTTCAAGAAGGTCGCGGTCCCGATCCTCGGGGTGATCGAGAACATGGCGACCTTCATCTGCCCGAATTGCGGCCACGCCTCGCACATCTTCGGGCATGGCGGGGCTCGCATCGAGGCGCAGCGCCTCGGCGTGCCGTTCCTCGGCGAGGTCCCCCTCGACATGGCCATCCGGGAGACCTCGGATTCCGGCCGCCCCGTGGTGGCGACCGATCCGGACGGCCCGCACGCTAAAATCTACCGCGACATCGCCAAGTCCCTATGGGCGAACCTTTCGGGTGCCCCGGCCGGGCGCACCGCGCCGAAGATCGTCTTCGAGTGATTTTTTCGTGGTCGACCGCTCGCAGATCCTGGGCCTGATCCTCGCGGGCGGCCTCGGCCGGCGGATGGGCGGCGTCGACAAGCCGCTGATGCGATTGGGCGGGCGGACGCTGCTCGATCGGGTGGTCACGAGGCTCGGCTCGCAATGCGGGGCGGGGCTCGCGCTCAGCGCCAACGGCGATCCGGCGCGGTTCGGCGGGTTTCCGGGGCCGGTACTGGCGGATCCGCTGCCGGGCCAGCTCGGACCACTCGCCGGCCTGCTGGCAGGGCTGGAGCATGCCGCCGCGCATCATCCGGGTGTGACCCATGTCCTGAGCGTGCCCGGGGACGCCCCGTTCCTGCCGGGCGATCTCGCCGCGCGGCTCGGATCAGCCCTGAAGGACTCGCCGATCGCGCTCGCCGCCTCGGGCGGGCACGAGCACTACACCGTGGCGCTCTGGCCGGTGGAGCTGCGGGCGGATCTGCGCCGCGCCCTGGTGGAGCGGGACGAGCGGCGGGTCGGCGCGTTCATCGCGTGCCACGGCGCGGCCGTCGTGGAGTGGCCGGTTGAAACGGTCGATCCGTTCCTGAACCTCAACACGCTGGAGGATCTGGCTGCGGCTCCAGAACTCGACCGCGGGCTCGCCCAAACGGGCCGTGCTGCCGAAGGACTGCCAAGCGCTTGAGCGCCCCGATGGTGTCCGGGCGGATTGCTCGTCCCGCACCGTCATTACGGGCGGAGCGAAGCAACCCAGGGAAACGCCACGTTCGAGGATCGCGCGCTGCCCTAGGTTGCTTCGCTCCGCTCGCAATGACGGGAAAGGCGGTGCGGACCCTCTGACCGGCCGCCCGTGCTCGCACCTGTCGCGCGCATGGGCGGCCAAGTTTCAAACTAGGCCGCTTCGCCCACGCTCGCCTTGACGATCTTGTCCGGGGAGCGCGGCGGCTCGCCCTTGTTGATCGTGTCGACCACGTCCATGCCCTCCACGACCTTGCCCCAGACCGTGTACTGCTTGTCGAGGAAGCGCGCGTCGTCGAAGCAGATGAAGAACTGCGAGTTCGCCGAGTGCGGGAAGTTGGTGCGGGCCATCGAGCAGGTGCCACGCACGTGCGGCTCGGCGTTGAACTCGGCCTTCAGGTCCGGCAGCTCGGAGCCGCCCGAGCCGGTCCCGGTCGGGTCGCCGGTCTGGGCCATGAAGTTCTCGATCACCCGGTGGAACGGCACGCCGTCGTAGAAGCCCTGGGCGGCCAGCGTCTTGATCCGCTCGACATGGCCCGGGGCGAGGTCGGGGCGCAGCCCGATCACGACGCGGCCCTTGGTGGTCTCGAGGATGAGGGTTTCGGTGTCGGCCATGGGTAGGTCCTTCCTGTTGGTGGGACTGTAGCGGCGCCCGCCGGATCCGGCGAGCGCGCGTGAAACGGTCAGGCCGGCGGGCGGTAGACGAAGCGGAGGGCCACCGGCCGCCCGGCGATCGCCCGGCCGAGGCCCGGGGTGATCTTGGCCGGCGTGCAGCCGGCGAGCGCGTCCAGGGTCGCCCGCACCAGCGACCGGCGCTGGTTCCGCGCGTACCCCGCCGCGTAGGTGATGCGTGGGGGGCCGAGCAGGCTGCCGTCGCGCCGCAGCGACAGCCGCGCGGTGATCTCGACGTCGTCGGACCCCGCTTCCGGCCGGCCGAGTCCGGCGGGCGGCTGCCAGCAGGCGGCCAGCACCGGGTAGAGTTCGGCGAGGGTGTCGGCCGCCCGGGCCGGCTGATGCGCGAGCGGCACCGCGACGGTGCCCCGCAGGGTCTGCGGGAGGCTCAACGGGTAGCCGCCGCCGGGCTCGTCGGCATAGCCGCCATAGGCATAGAAGCCGTCATAGGCACGCGCCGCCGCCGGAGCGAGGACGAGCACGCCGATCACGGCCAGCCGGCGCCACATCGGCGGGCGCTACTTCGCCTTCTCGGCGAGCGTCATGCGGACGATCTTGTCCGGATCCTGCACGGCACCGCCCGGCGCGCCGGGGGCGGCCTTCTTGATCCTGTCGAGCACGTCGAGGCCGTCCGTGACGTTGCCCACGACGGTGTATTGCTTGTTCAGGAACGGCGCGTCGCCGAGGCAGATGAAGAACTGCGAATTGGCCGAGTTCGGATCCGACGAGCGCGCCATGCCAACGGTGCCGCGGCGGAACTCGGCCGTCTGCGAGAACTCGCCCGGAATGTTCGGCAGGCTGGAGCCGCCGGTGCCGTTGCCCTTCGGGTCACCGGTCTGGGCCATGAAGCCGTCGATCACCCGGTGGAACTTCAGGCCGTCGTAGAAGCCCTGGGAAACCAGCGTCTTGATCTGCTTGACGTGCTTGGGGGCGAGGTCCGGCCGCAGCGCGATGGTGATGCGCCCGTCCTTGGTCTCGAGATAGACCGTGTTGGCGTCGGCGGCCCGCGCGGCCGGGACGGAGCCGACCATGAGGGCGAGCGCGAGAAGGGCGTAGCGGCGGTTCATCGGGTTCCTTCCAGAAACGTCAGAGGATCAGGCGGTGGCGGCGAAGCGCTGCCGGAGGCGGTCGGCGACGGCGGCGGGCACGAAGGGCGAGACGTCCCCGCCCATGCCGGCGATCTGGCGCACCAGCGTCGCGGTGATCGGGCGCGCCTGGGTCGAGGCGGGCAGGAACACCGTCTGCACCTCGGGCGCCATGGCGCCGTTCATACCGGCGAGCTGCATCTCGTAGTCGAGATCCGTGCCGTCGCGCAGGCCGCGGATGAAGATCGATGCGCCGCAGCGCCGTGCGGCCGAGACCGCGAGGTCGGCGAAGGTCGCGATCTCCAGCGTCGCGCCCTCGGCCTGCGCCACCGGCCCGCAGGTCTCGGCGAGCAGCGCGGCGCGCTCCTCGGCGGAGAACAGCGGCGCCTTCCCGGGATGGACGCCGATGGCGATCACGAGGCGGTCCACCAGCCGGCAGGCTTGGCGGACCACGTCGAGATGGCCGTTCGTGACCGGATCGAACGAGCCGGCATAGAGGGCGGTGCGGGTCATCGAAGCCCGACCTAGAGCATTTTTGCGCCGGACGGAACCTCGGGGTGCGCGGGCCGGAGCCTCACACCTCCTCGGGGCCGCCCTCCGGACTAGCATCGGGGCCGCCCTCGATGCCGCCGTCCAGGCCGCCGTCCAAGCCGCCCTCGGCGCCGGCTTCGGTGTCGTCCTCGCCCACGATGTGCTCCACCGACACGACCTTTTCGTCCTTGGCGGTGTTGAACACGGTCACGCCCTGCGAGGCGCGGCCGACGATGCGGATGTCGTCCACCGGCACCCGGATCAGCTGGCCGCGGTCGGTGACCAGCATGATCTGGTCCGTGGCCTCGACCGGGAAGGAGCCCACGAGGCTGCCGTTGCGGTCGTTGACCCGCATGGCCGTGATGCCCTTACCGCCACGCCCCGAGGTCCGGTACTCGAACGACGACGAGCGCTTGCCGTAGCCCCGCTCGGACAGGGTGAGCACGTATTGCTCGGCCGCGCCCATCTCGGCGTAGCGCTCCTGGGAGATCGCGGCGGCCTCGGCGCCGTCCTCGGCCTCGACCTCGACGCCCTCCTCCGCCTCGCCGGTGACGGCGCGGCGCATCTTCAGGTAGCCGGTCCGCTCCTCGGCGCTGGCGTCGAAGGCGTTCAGGATCGTCATCGAGATGACCCGGTCGTCCTTGGCCAGCAGGATGCCGCGCACGCCGGTGGAATCGCGGCCCTTGAACACGCGCACGTCCTCCACGGGGAAGCGGATGCACTGCCCCATCGCCGTGGTCAGCAGCACGTTCTGGTCCGGCCGGCAGATCTCGACATGGACGATGTGGTCGCCCGGATCGAGCTTCATGGCGATCTTGCCGTTGCGGTTCACCTGGACGAAGTCCGACAGCTTGTTGCGCCGGACGTTGCCGCTGGCGGTCGCAAACATCACGTCGAGGGTCTCCCAGGACGCCTCGTCCTCGGGCAGCGGCATGATCGTGGTGATGCGCTCGGAGGTGTCCTGGAGCTGCAGGATGTTCACCAGCGCCTTGCCGCGGGCGTTCGGGGCGGCCATCGGCAGGCGCCAGACCTTCTCCTTGTAGACTTGGCCCTGGCTGGAGAAGAACAACACCGGCGTGTGGGTGTTGGCCACGAACAGGCGGGTGACGAAATCCTCGTCGCGGGTCGCCATCCCTGAGCGGCCCTTCCCGCCCCGGCGCTGGGCCCGGTAGGTCGAGAGCGGCACGCGCTTGACGTAGCCGGCATGGGACACGGTCACGACCATGTCCTCGCGGGCGATCAGGTCCTCGTCGTCGACGCTCGAATCGTAGTCGACGATCTCGGTCCGGCGCGGCGTGGCGAATTGCTGCCGCACTTCGACGAGTTCGTCCTTGACGATCGCCTGGATCCGGGCGCGCGAGCGCAGGATGTCGAGATAGTCGGCGATCTCGTCGGCCAGCGTCTTCAACTCGTCGCCGACCTCGTCGCGGCCGAGAGCCGTGAGGCGCTGCAGGCGCAGGTCGAGGATGGCGCGGGCCTGGGTCTCGGACAGGCGATAGGTGCCGTCCTCGGCGACCCGGTGGCGCGGGTCGTCCACCAGCGCGATCAGCGGCGCGATGTCGTGGGCCGGCCAGTCGCGGCTCATCAGGGCCTCGCGGGCCGTGTTCGGATCCGGCGAGGTGCGGATCAGCCGGATCACCTCGTCGATATTGGCGACCGCGATGGCGAGGCCGCACAACACGTGGGCGCGCTCGCGGGCCTTGCCGAGCAGGAACTTGGTGCGCCGGGAGACGACCTCCTCGCGGAAGTCGACGAAGGCCTGGAGCAGGTCCTTCAGGTTCATCAGCTCCGGCCGGCCGCCGTTGAGGGCGACCATGTTGCAGCCGAAGGAGGATTGCAGCGGCGTGAACCGGTAGAGCTGGTTCAGCACCACCTCGGCCATGGCGTCGCGCTTGATCTCGACCACGATGCGCATGCCGCTGCGGTCGGACTCGTCGCGCAGGTCCGAGATGCCCTCGACCCGCTTCTCCTTCACGAGCTCGGCGATCTTCTCGACCAGCGTCGCCTTGTTCACCTGATACGGGATCTCGGTGAAGATCAGCGCCTCGCGCTCCTTGCGCAGCTCCTCGACATGCGACTTGGCGCGCATGATCACCGAGCCGCGGCCGGTGGCGTAGGCCTGCCGGGTGCCGGCCCGGCCGAGGATCATGCCGCCCGTGGGGAAGTCCGGCCCGGGGACGATCTCGGTCAGCTGCTCGATGGTGAGCCCCGGATCGTCGATCAGCGCCATGCAGGCGTCGATCAGCTCGCCGAGATTGTGCGGCGGAATATTGGTCGCCATGCCGACCGCGATGCCGCCGGCGCCGTTGGCCAGGAGGTTCGGGAACCGGGCCGGGAGGACTTTGGGCTCCTCCCGCGATTCGTCGTAGTTCGGCTGGAAGTCGACGGTGTTCTTGTCGATGTCCGAGAGCAACGCGGTCGCCGGCTTGTCCAGGCGCGATTCGGTGTAGCGCATGGCCGCTGGCGGGTCGCCGTCGACCGAACCGAAATTGCCCTGCCCGTCGATGAGCATCAGGCGCATGGAGAAGTCCTGCGCCATCCGCACCAAGGCGTCGTAGATCGATTGGTCGCCGTGCGGGTGGTAGAGACCGATCACGTCGCCGACGATGCGGGCCGACTTGACGTATTTCCGCTCCGGCAGGTGCCCGGATTCGAAGGCGGAATACAGGATGCGGCGGTGGACCGGCTTCAGCCCGTCGCGCGCGTCGGGAAGCGCGCGACTCACGATCACGCTCATGGCGTAATCGAGGTAGGAGCGGCGCATCTCGTCGGTGATGGAGACGGGGCGAATGTCGCTGGCGGGCGGGGTGGTGCCCGTCGGATCGGTCTCGGCCAAGGAAGTACCCGTTATCAGGCCCGGAGGGGCGGTGCTGGCGATCGTCCCGGTGGCGCGCGGAGCGCCCGGACGGCCTTGCGGAACAGCAGTGATATCAGGTGGTTAAATAAGCTTTTCCGCGCCCGCGCACAAGGCCGCGCCCCGGCCCGATCCGGCCGGGGCGCGGGCTGCACCTCTCAGTAGAACGTCGGGTGCCGCGGGCCGAAATGGCGGCGATACGCGATGGGCCGCCGGTGCCCGTAGTGACGGTGAAAATGGTGGCGGCGGTGCCAGTGATGGCGCCGGTGATGCCAGTGCCGCCGATAGTGGTGGCGCCGGTGCCAGTGGCGGCGATAGTGCCAGCGGGCGAGCTGCACCGTGGGGCCGGGCGCAGCCGCCTCGGCGGCCGCCGGGACCGGCAGGGGCGCCGCCTGCGACGGGGCGCTGGCGAAGCCCCCGATCAGCGCGGCGAGCAGGACCAGGATAGGCCAGGGTCGCATCGTCTCTCTCTCCCGTGTGAGCCCCCGGCGGCGTCCCGCCGATCCGGGCCGGCACGATCCGCGCGCCGTCGCCAGGAACCGCCAAGGTCGGCAAACGGTTCGATCCGCTCTGACTGCGCAGACGATCATGGTTGCCGGGACCTCCTGTCCCGGTTCCCTTGCACCAGCCCCCGGAAAGCCCAACTCGGGCGGCAGCACCTGCGCTTCCGATCTCTCCCCAAGAGTCTCCATGCCGTTCGCGATCCCCGACGCCCTCCGGGCCTTCCTGCCGCGCCGTTTCCGCGACCGTCGCCCCCGGGTCGCCGTGGTCCGGCTCTCCGGCATAATCGGGGCGGTCTCGCCGATCCGCCCGGGGCTCTCGATCGGCGGCGTGGCGGGCAGCCTGGAGCGGGCCTTCACGATGCCCGGGATCAAGGCGGTGGCGATCGTGATCAACTCGCCGGGCGGCGCGCCGGCGCAGTCGCACCTGATCCACCGGCGCATCCGGGCCCTGGCCGAGGAGAAGAAGCTCCCGGTCGTGGCCTTCGTGGAGGATGTCGCGGCCTCGGGCGGCTACATGATCGCCTGTGCGGCCGACGAGATCGTCGCCGACCCGACCTCGATCGTCGGCTCGATCGGTGTGGTCTCCGCCGGCTTCGGCTTCCAGGGCCTGCTGGAGAAGATCGGCGTCGAACGCCGGGTTCACACGCAGGGCGAGGCGAAGTCGATGCTCGACCCGTTCCGCCCGGAGGACCCGGCCGACGTGGAGCGCCTGAAGCGCCTCCAGGCCGACATCCAGGACCTTTTCACCGGCCTTGTCACATCCCGGCGCCCGACCCTGTCGACATCCGAAAACCTGTTCACCGGCGCGGTCTGGACTGGCCGCCAGGCGTTGCCCCTCGGGCTGGTCGACGCGCTCGGCGACGTGCGCGCGACCATGCGCGCGCGCTTCGGCGACACGGTCGACCTGCGGCTCGTGGCCGAGGCCAAAGGCGGGCTCCTGTCCCGCCTGCTGCGCCGGGGCGGGGCACCGGGCGGGATCGCCGAGGACGCGCTGGCGGCGCTGGAGGAGCGCGCCGCCTTCGCCCGCTTCGGGCTCTGACGCGGGATTCCGCTTACGCAGCCACCTGCGCGAGAAACCGTTCGATCTCACCTTCGAGGTCGGCCGCGACCGTGTCGACGCTCCGGGCGGCCACGGTCACCGTCGCCGCCATCCGGGCTGAACGCGTCGCGGCACCGGCCACGGTGGTCAGCCCGGCGGTGATAACCCCGGTGGCGTCGGCCGTATCGGCGACGTTGCGCGAGATCTCCGCCGTTGCCGCGCTCTGGGCCGCGACCGACGTGGCGATCCCGCCCGTGGTCTCGCTGACCGCCCGCATGCGCGCGCCCATCTGGCCGATCGCCGCCACGGTCGCCGCCGTCGAGGATTCCACCGCGGCGATCTGGCCGCCGATCTCCTCCGTGGCCCGCGCGGTCTGGTCCGCCAGCGCCTTCACCTCGGCCGCCACGACTGCGAAGCCCCTGCCGGCCTCACCGGCCCGGGAGGCTTCGATCGTGGCGTTCAGCGCCAGCAGGTTGGTCTGCCCGGCGATCTGGCGGATCAGCCCGACGACGTCGCCGATGCGGCTCACGGCAACGGACAGGGCGCCGATCTTCGTGTTCATCGCCTCCGCTTCCGCCGACGCGTTGGCCACCAGCGACTGGGCCTTGTCGAGCTGGGTGCCGATCGCGCCGATCGAGGCGGACAATTCCTCGGCCGCGCTCGCCACCGTCTGGATCCTGGCCGAGGTCTCGTGCGAGCTCCGCGCGGTCGTTGCCACGGCGACCTCGGCCTCGGCGGAGCCGGCCGCCATCTCGTCGGCCCGCGCGTGCATCTCGCCGGTGCTGGTGGTGAGCGCGTCCTTGAGCACGACGACCTGTCCACGGAACGCCTCGATGGCGCGATCGAGATCCGCCCGGCGCCGTGCCTCGTCCGCCGCCCCCGTCCTCTGCAACTGCTCGAGTTCCCGCATCCGCAGGCCGGCACTGCGCAGCACTTCGAGCGACCTAGCCACGGTGCCGATCTCGTCGCCGCGCTGGGCATGCGGGATCGCGGTCTCCAGATCGCCCGTTGCCAGCGCCTCGATCCGGGCGGCGATCGTGGTGAAGGGCCGGAACAGGCGCGGCGCGGTCAGCCCGATCAGCGCGCAAACGAGCGCCGCGATGGCCAGGGCGGCGATACTGACGGTGGTCATCGTCTGCGTATAGGCGTCGAAATACATCTCGATCGGCAGGCCGATGAACAGGATGCCGTTGATCGTCCCGGCCGCATCCACGGTCGGCTGATATACCGTGTAGAAGCGCCGCCCGAACAGCGTCGCCGGGCCCTCGTAGGTCTGGCCGGCCTGCATCGCGGCCTGGGCCGGGTGATCCGCCGCGAGGGTGGTGCCGACGGCGCGGGTGCCGTCTTCCCGGCGCACGGTGGTCTGGCGCCGCACGAAGCTCTTGGAGGCGGGCTCGTAGCTGAAGACCGTGGCAACGCCGCCGGAATAGGCTACCGCGTCGTCCGGGACGGTCGCGTCCGCGAAGTCGGACAGGCTCGGCGTCATCACCCTGGCAACCCGCGAGCCGGCCAAGTCAACCTTCGCGCCGGGTACGCGCCCGGCCATCAGCAGCGCCAGCGTGCGCAGGTTGTGCTCGCCGTTGGTGCGCTGCTGCTGCTGCATCTGCGACCAGGTCTGATGGGACACGGTGATCCACAGCGCCGCCACGGTCAGCGCGACGGCGAGCATCGCGAGCAGAGTCACCTTCGTGGACAGCGACATCACGCGCAGCGACAGAGGACGGTGAAGCATAGGCTTGATCCGATCGAGAGCACCTCACGAAACGTCCCGCCGCCGGATGTCTTTCTCAAGACATGGCGGCAGAGGTGGCGTTTTGTGAGACGTTCTTCGATAGACGCTCCGACATCGCGATCGTCGGTCGCCCCTGTCGTCAGCGTATCGTCCCGAACATCGGGTCCCGGACGATGCACCGAGGCTTTGGTTTTGGAGTGTCTCGCCCCGAAAGTCGATGTTCGCCTTTCGGGGCGATGCGCGAAATCCGAGTTCTATCGAACTTGGTCTTCAGACGCGTCGCATCGTCCGTGACGCCTCAGCCGCGCCCTGCCCGCCGGGCCGAGACCCGGGCCAGGGCGGCGAGGTCCTTCTCGCCGTCGCCGTGGCTGATCGCCTCGATCAGGCCGTCGCGCAGGACGCTGGCGAACGGCATCGGCACGCCCGCGCCTTCCGCCGCCTGGAGCGCCAGCCGCACGTCCTTGGCGCCGAGCTTGAGGCCGAAGCCCGGCGGCTCGTAGCGGTTCTGGGCGATCGAGGCGCCGTAGCCCTTGTAGACCGGCGCGGCGAACAGCGTGTTGGTCATCAGGTCGAGGAAGTCGGCGCCCGCGACCCCGTGGCCCTCGGTGAGCGCGCAGGCCTCGCCCATGGCCTCGATCGCCGAGATCAGCATGAAGTTGCCGGCGAGCTTGACCGCGTTGGCCCGCGACGGCTCCTCGCCGAAGCGCCAGGTCTTGGCGCCCATGGCGTCGAGGAGCGGCGCCGCGCGGTCGAGCAGCGCCGCGGCGCCGGCGGCCACGATGTTGAGCTTGCCGGCCTCGGCCACGTCCGGCCGCCCGAAGACCGGGGCGGAGATATAGGGGACGCCGGCCCGCTCATGCACGGCGGCGAGCTGCCGGGCGAGCGCCACTGAGACCGTGCTCATGCCGATATGCAGGCCGGGGCGCTCCGGCTGGTCGAGCAGGCCGCCCGAGACGATCACCGCCTCGAGCGCTGCGTCGTCGGCCAGCATGGTGATGACCGCGTCCCCGGCAAACGCCTCCGCGGCGCTCGCCACCGGAATCACCCCATCGAGGCCCTGCGCGGCCTCGGGCGAGCGGTTCCAGACCCGGACCCTGTGGCCGGCCCGCGCGAGGCTGGCGGCCATGCCGCGGCCCATCCGCCCCAATCCGATGAATCCGACGTCCATGCCGTGCTCCTCGCCGCATCTGCCGCCGTGCCGAACCGGGTCGAGCCGCGACGGCGTGAGCGGGGATTTGCTCGGAACGCCGGGCGTGGCAAGCTAGACCGATGGCGCGCAATTGCATTGCAGACATTCCCGGCCTGCGGGTCGGCCACGCCAGCGACTTGCGAATCGCCAGCGGGGTCACGGCGATCCTGTTTGACGCCCCTGTCACCGCTTCCGTCGACGTGCGCGGCGGCGGCCCGGGCACCCGCGAGACCGACCTGCTCGATCCCGAACGCACGGTGGAGCGGATCGACGCCCTGGTGCTCTCGGGCGGCTCGGTCTTCGGGCTCGACGCCGCCGCGGGGGTGACCGCCTGGCTCGCCGAGGCCGGACGCGGCTTTCCGGTCGGACCGATGCGGGTGCCGATCGTGCCGGGCGCGATCCTGTTCGACCTGCTCAACGGCGGCGACAAGGACTGGGGCCGCTACCCGCCCTATCGCGAGCTGGGCTTTCTGGCGGCCGCTGCCGCGTCGAACGAGTTCGCCCTGGGCTCCGTGGGGGCCGGCACGGGGGCGCGGACCGGGCGCCTGAAGGGCGGGATCGGCTCGGCCTCAGCCGCCGTGCCGGGCACCGGTTTCTCGGTCGGCGGGCTGGCGGCGGTCAACGCCTTCGGCAGCGCCACGATCGGCGACGGGCCGCATTTCTGGGCCGCGCCGTTCGAGGTGGGCGACGAGTTCGGCGGTCTCGGCTCTCCCGCCCGGGTCCCGGCGGACGCCCTCGCCTTCCCGGCCCGCGTCCTCCCCGGCGCGGCGACGACGCTCGCGGTGGTCGCCACCGACGCCGCGCTGACAAAGGCGCAGTGCCGGCGCCTCGCGGTGGCCGCGCAGGACGGCCTCGCCCGCGCCCTGGTGCCGGCCCATACGCCGCTCGACGGCGACCTCGTCTTCGCGGTGGCGACCGGCACCGTGCCGCTGGCCGACCCGGTGGCCGACCTCGCCCGCCTGGGCGACGCCGCTGCGCGGGTGCTGGCCCGGAGCGTGGCGCGGGGAGTCTATTGCGCGACGACCCTGCCGGGCCACGCTGTCGCGGCGCCTCTATCGGTCATGGGACTGCCGCCGGCTTGGCGCGACGCGTTCCAAAAGCGCCGAGATCTTATTTGACGTCGGGATCCCGGTCGGAAGACAATTCCGAGCAACGGAGATCCCAGTCCCTCCCCTCATCCTGAGGTGCCCGCGCGAGCGGGCCTCGAAGGAGCCTTCCAGGGATCGCGCGGCTGGCTGGAGGGCTCCTTCGAGGTCTCCGCTTCGCTCCGCCGCCTCAGGATGAGGCCGAGGGTAGGAAAGTCCGGTCGAACAGGCTCTCACACCTCCCCGCGCGCATCCGCGATCAGCTGCGCCAGCCCGGCATCGACCTCCTCGCCGAGCATCTTGCGCTCGGCATCGGTGAGATCCTTGGCCCAGGCGGTGCCACCAAAACCTTCCGCGCAGCGCGCCCGCTCGGCGGCGATGTAGGCCTCGGTCGCGGCGGGCTGCGTCTTCATCGCGTGGACGAGGCCGAACCAGGCCGCCCGCTCCACCACCGCCAGCCGCGCCCGCAGGCGGATCGCCGCCGCCTTGTCCGGATCGATCCCGTTGTCGCTCATGGTGTTTCTCCCACATCGTTCTCGGCGAGCCGCTCGATCAGGCCCTGGAGCCGTCCCGGCACCGGCTCGGCGGCGGAGCGCGCGTAGAGCACGCGCAGCTGCCGGCCGATCTCGGCGAGGCTCATGGAGCCCTTGGCGATCACCCGGTCGGCCTGGGCGCCGAGGCTCGCCTTCTCGGCGCTGGTGATCTCCTTGGCGGTGAGCACCACCACCGGCACGTCGCCGTCCGGCCGGGCGCGGAGCGCCCGCAGGAAGCTGAACCCGTCCATCTCGGGCATCATCAGATCGAGCAGGATCAGGCTCGGCCGCGTCTGGCTGACCCGCTCCAGGGCGATCCGGCCGTTCTCGGCCTCGTCCACGGTCCAGCCCTCGCGGCCGAGCGACCGGCGCAGGCGCTCGCGGGCATCCGGGTCGTCGTCGACCACGAGGACGCGCGCCTCACCGGGCCCTTCCGGGCGGTAGCGCTCCATCATGCCCTTCAGCCGGTCCCAGTCGATCGGCTTGACGAAGTAGTCGGTGGCGCCGAGCGCCTGGCCGAGCCCCTGCTCGGCCACCACCGAGGTCATGATCACCGGCGTGCCGGCGAGATCCGGATCGTTGCGCACGGCGTGCAGCACCGCCCATCCGTCCATGCGCGGCATCTCGACATCGAGCAGGATCGCCCGCGGCCGCAGCGCCCGGGCGAGGGTCAGCCCGGCGCGGCCGTCATTGGCGGTGCGGACATGGAACCCCTCGCGCTCGAGGAAGCGCTGGAGCAGCTCCCGGGCGGCCGGGTCGTCGTCCACGAGCAGGACGGTCTCGTGCTGCTCGTGCGGCTCGACCGCGGCCGCGGCGGTCTCGGCGGCGATCTCCTGCGGCGCGTCCTCGGGCTTGAGCACCGCGGGCAGGCGGATCGTGAAGGTCGCGCCCTGCCCTTCCGTGCTGGTCACGGCAATGTCGCCGCCCATGGTCTGGCAGAAGGCCCGGGTGATCGCGAGGCCCAGACCGGTGCCGCCGAACTGGCGGGTGGTCGAATCGTCGGCCTGGACGAAGCGCTCGAACAGGCGCGCGATCTGCGCCTCGGACAGGCCGATGCCGGTATCGGTGACCGCGAAGGACAGCCAGTCCGCCCCCGCGTCGTGGTGCCGGCGCACCGCCAGGGTGATGGTCCCTGTCTCGGTGAACTTGGCGGCGTTGCCGATCAGGTTCAGGAGGCATTGGCGGATCTTGGTCTGGTCCTGGTGCATCGCGCCCAGTTCGGCCCCGTCCGTGTCGAGGACGAAGCGGTTGCCCTTCTTCTCCACGAGCGAACCGGTGGCGTCGGAGACGTCCCGGAGCAGGTCCGACACCGAAAACGTCTCGGCCGAGGCGGTCATGCGCCCGGCCTCGATCTTGGAGATGTCGAGCACGTCGTTGATCAGCGACAACAGGTGCCGGGCCGCCGCCTCGATCTTGCGCAGGTCCGGCAGGAGAGCGGCCTGGCCGATATCCTCCAGCTCCTCGCCGAGCATCTCGGAATAGCCGATCACCGCCGAGGGCGGGGTGCGCAGCTCGTGGCTCATATTGGCGATGAACTGGCTCTTGGCCCGGTTGGCGGCTTCCGCGGCTTGGCGCGCCCGCTCGACTGCCTCCTCGGCCTCCTTGCGGTCGGTGACGTCGACGCAGGTGCCGACCCATTCGCGCAGGGTGCCGTCCTCGGCGAGCACCGGCACGCCGCGCACCTCCATGGCGCGCCAGACGCCGTCGTGCCGGCGCAGGCGGTACTCGATCTCGTAGGGCTTGCGTTCCTCGACGCAGGCGGCCCAGGCATCGGCCGCGTGGGCGCGGTCGTCGGGATGGACCGCGTCGACCCAGCCCCAGCCCTGGTAGGCCTCCTCGCTCTGCCCAGTATAAGTGCTCCAGCGGACCTGCGGGGGCATCAGCTCGCCCACCGCGTTGGTGTTCCAGATCACCGCCGCGGAGGCATCGACCAGCGCCCGGAAGCGCTGCTCGGAATCGCGCAGGCGCTCCTCGACGGCGCGGCGCCGAGAGATGTCGGTGTTGGTGCCGTACCAGCGCAGGATGTTGCCCGCCGCGTCCCGGTGCGGCAGCGCCTTGGACAGGAACCAGCGATAGATCCCGTCCTTCCCGCGCAGCGGGAACGTGTCCTCCCAGGACTGGCCGAGCATGATCGCCGCCCGAAAGCGCTCGGTCACGGCCTCGACGTGGTCGGGATGGTGGACGGCGCGCCAGCCCCAGCCGCGCATCTCTTCCAGGGTGCTGCCCGTGTAGTCGTACCAGCGCTGGTTGTACCAGACGATGGTCCCGTCCGCCTCGGCGATCCAGGCGAGCTGCGGCAGCGTCTCGGCGAGGTTCCTGTAATCGGCATCGGTGACGACGCCTGAACCGCCCTCGGATTCCCTCATCGGCCCGCCGGTATCCCGTCCCCCGCCCCGCGGGGCGCATGGGATTCCTTATACACGCATCGGGTCGGGATCCGACCGGACCTCGACCACAGGTTCTGCGGGCCGCCGGCCGCGCAGGGCATCGACGCTGTAGAGGGCGAGCGCCACCCAGATCAGGGCGAACATTGCCGCCCGGGGCGGCTCCACGTGCTCGCCATAGGCCAGGACGCTGAGGCCCAGCAGGCAGGTCGGGGCGACGTATTGCAGCAGACCCAGCGTGGTCAGCCGGAGGCGAACCGCCGCGGCAGCGAACCAGATCAGCGGCAGCGCGGTGGTCACCCCCGTCAGCATCAGCAGCGCGAGGGTCTTTGGCTCGGCTGGCAGGAACGGCTCGGGCGAGAGGACGAGCCACAGGATCGCGAGCGGCAGGAGCAGCAGGGTCTCGGCCAGGAATCCGACCAGGGCATCGACCCCGACGATTTTTCGGACCAGCCCGTAGAGCGCGAAGGACACCGCCAGGGACAGCGACAGGGCCGGCAATTCCCCCGCCCAGAGCACCGCGACGGCGACGCCCGAAGCCGCGATCCCCACCGCCACCGCCTGAAGCGGCCGCAGCCGCTCGCCGAGCACCACTCGGCCGAACGCCACGCTGACCAGGGGGTTGATGTAGTAGCCGAGGCTCGCGTCGAGCAGGTGCCCGCGGTCGATGGCGTGGAGGTAGAGCAGCCAGTTCACCCCGATCATCGCGGCCGAGACCGCCAGCAGGGCGTGGCGGCGGCGCAGGGGCAGCGGCAGGTTGAGGCGCTTGCGGGACGCGAGCGCCAGGGCCAGCCCGCCCGCGAACAGGCTCGACCAGACGATGCGCTCGGCCAGGATGTGGTTCGGGCTAAAGGCCCCGAGCGTGCGGAAATGAACCGGGACCAGCAGGCCCCAGCTCAGATAGGCGGCGAGCGCGTAGACGAGGCCCACGTCAGTCCTCCCGATCGACCCGAATCGGCGGACCGAGCCGGGGCTCTACGCCCGTCGGCTCGCGCGGGACAGGGGCGGCGATGCAGGGCTGACATCCCGCACCGCCGCGTCTCGCGCCCGGTTCAGGCGGCCCGGATGGTCGCCAGGAAGCGGCCGACCTCGCCGCTGAGATGCTCGGACTGGCGCGACAGCTCGGAGGCGGCATCGAGCACCTGACCCGCCGCCTTGCCGGTCTCCTCCGCGGCCGAGGCCACGCCGGCGATGTTGCTGGTCACCTCGCTGGTGCCCTGCGCCGCCTGTCCGACATTGCGCACGATCTCCTGCGTCGCCGCGCCCTGCTCCTCAACCGCCGCCGCGATGCTCGTCGCCACGGACTCGATCTCCCGGATGCGGGCGGTGATCCCGCCGATCACCGAGACGGCGGCGCCGGTGGATTTCTGGATCTGGCCGATCTGCCCCGCGACTTCCTCGGTCGCCCGGGCGGTCTGGTTGGCCAGCTCCTTCACCTCGGCGGCCACCACCGCGAAGCCGCGGCCGGCCTCGCCCGCGCGGGCCGCCTCGATCGTGGCGTTCAGCGCCAGCAGGTTGGTCTGGGCCGCGATATCGGTGATCAGCCGCACCACGTCGCCGACCTTGGCGGCGGCGGTGCTGAGCTCCTGCACCAGCGTCGCGGTCTGGTCGGCCTCGGACACGGCGCCCTGGGCGAGCTTGGCCGAGCCGTCGACCTGACGGCCGATCTCCTGGACCGACGAGCCGAGTTCCTCGGCCGCGCTCGCCACGGTGTTGACGTTGGAGGCGGCCTCCTCGGCGGCGGCCGCGACCGTGGTGGATTGGCTGGCGGTCTGCGTGGCGGTGGCGGTCATGGTCTGGGCGGTGGCCTGCAATTCGGTCGCCGAGGACGAGACCTGGCCGATGATCCGGCCGACCGTGCCCTGGAAACCGTCGGCCAGTTCCAGCATCGCCTGGCGGCGCGCCTCCGCGGCCGCTTCGTCGGCCACCCGCCGGATCTCGGCCTGCTCGGCGGCCTTCTGGGCGACCAGCGCCTTGATGCCTTCCACGGCCCGGCCGATCAGGCCGATCTCGTCGCCGCGCCGTGCCTCGGGGATCTCGGCATCGATCTCCCCAGCCGCCATGCGCCGCAGCACATTCGTCAGCCGGCGGATCGGGCGCGTCACGCCGACGACCACGACCAGGGCGCCGCCGACGAGGCCGATGACGATGCCGAGGATCGACAGGGTCAGCAGCAGGGAGCGCGTCGCGTAGGTCTCGACGGTCAGGTCGTCGGAGCGCTTCTGGACCGAGACATCCATGTCGTCCACGAGGGTGCGGACGCTCTCGGTCAGCTCCCGCCGGATCGGATCCGCCGTCTGGCGTGCCAGCGCCAGCGCCTCGGCGCTCAGGCCCTTGCCGGCCAGGTCGCGCATGTCGCGCACGGTCCTGACATAAGTATCGAGTTGCGTGGCGATGCGATCCGCACGCTCCCGGAAGGTGGGGGCTTCCCGGCGTGCACCGTCGAGGAGCTTGGTCGCCTCGGGCACGAGCTCGTCCAGGGTGGCGCCGACGCGGGCTCCGTCCGGCGTGCCGGCCTCGGCTACGGTGCGGAAGGCGACGTAGCCGAGCTGCGCGACGACGCGGTTCAGCCGCGCCATCTTCACCAGCGCCTTGGAATCCTTGTCGAGCAGGATTGTGTAGGCCGTATCGATCGCGATGATGTTCTGCGACGTGTACACGGCGCATCCGAAAAACAGCGCGCTCATCAAGATGATGACCGCGAAAAGCTTCGTCGGAATATTTATTTTCGAGATCAATTCCATTGGAGCCCCCATGGCGCGACGATGATCGAACCGGGATGAGCTATGTTGAGTTCTTTCGGCGGCGGCAAGAGAGATTTTCGAGGCTGCGGCAGGCAATGTGCCGGTCAAGCGGCGAATTTAATATCGCTTGGCTCAGTAATATTTCGGGAATTCGCTAGTGCAGTCTGTGTTGCCTAGATATAAAGAAGAAACAATGTTTTAATGCTATTTGCAGGAGCCGGCTACCGATTTGCCCCGCGGGACGGCCGTGTCAGGGCGCGACCCAGCCGCCGCTCCAGCCGGCCTGGCTCCGCTGCCAGGCCGCCCGGCGATGGCCGCGGCGGTCGAGATAGAGGAAATCGAGGCGCTCGGCCCGCACCGATACGGCGGCGAAATGCGGGCGGCCGAGCGTCGCCGCCGTTTCCTCGTCCGGCAGCGTGTAGGCGCCGCCGGTGGGCAGGGCCGTGCCGGGGGCGGGGTCGGCGCCGTAGCAGACCCGGCTCATCGCCCGGGAGCCGGCCCAGGCGGCCTCGGCGACGGCGTCGTCCGCGTGGAGCGTCGCCCGGCCCTCGATCCGGATCTGGATCTTGGCGGCCTCGTCGTAGGCGGCGAGCGCGCAGGCCGGGTTCGCCCGGATCTCGGCGGCCTTGTCGGAGCGGCGGTCGCAATGGAAGCGCAGGGTGCCGGACTCGGGGTCGGCCGCGCGCAGCACCACCGTGCGCAGCCGCGGACCGTCGGGCCCGAGGGTCGCCAGCGCCGGCAGGTGGAACCCACTCCGGCCCTGCGCGGCGCCGTCGCCCAGGAGCCGCCACAGCTCGGCGAAGGTGGCGTCGAGATCGTCGTAGAAATCCGGCAAGGGCGCGCGGGTCATGCGGGATCCCGTTGCCGACGCTGCCGCTCGCGAAAAATCAGCGCGAGGTTGCGCAGGTAGATGCCGGTGGACAGGCCCTGGCCGATGATGATCACCGGCTCCCGGCGGACGAACCCGTAGACCAGGGTCATCAGCCCGCCCAGGATCGACAGGAACCAGAACGAGAGCGGCATCACGCTCCGGCCGGCCCGCTCGCTGGCGATCCATTGCAGGATGAAGCGGGAGCCGAACACCATCTGGGCGACGATGCCGAACACCACCCAGAAATCGAGCCGGGTGACGAACACGTCGTAGAAATAGTCGGGCAGATCGTGGGCGAGCTGGATCAGCATCCGACATCCTGGTCTGCGGGCGCGGCGGCCGGAGCAAACAGTTCCTGCGGCTGCGGGTCGGCGCGCTTGCGCCGGATCAGCCACCAAACCCCGGCGAGGTCGAGGAGCCCGACCCAGAGCCGGTCGAACAGGCCGTAATTCGAGACGCCGGTGAGCCGCGGCCGGTCGATCACGTCGTGGTGGACCACCAAAAACCCCTCGCGCACCACCAGGGCCGGCATGAACCGGTGCAGGGCATCGAAATAGGGCAGACGGAGATACACGGCGCGGCGGAACACCTTTAGGCCGCAGCCGGTGTCGCGCGTGGCGTCCTTGAGGATGCGCCCGCGCACGCCGTTGGCGATGCGCGATTGCAGCATCTTGAAGCGCCCGTCCTTGCGGCCGCGCCGCTGCCCCTGGGCTAGGCCGGCTCGTTCGCCGCCCGCCTCCAGGGCAGCGAGCAGGGCCGGGATGAAGGCCGGGTCATTCTGGCCGTCGCCGTCCAGGGTCGCGATGATCGGCGCCCGGGCCGCCAGGACGCCGCTGCGCACCGCCGCCGACTGGCCGCCGCCGCGCGCGTGCCGCACCACCCGCATCCACGGCCGTCCGGCGCGCGCCGCCGCCAGGGCGTCCGGGGTGCCGTCGGTGGAGCCGTCGTCGACGTAGATCAACTCGAAGCTGAGGGGCGCGCAGGCGGCCTCGATCTCGGCCACCAGGGGGGCGATGTTGCCGGCCTCGTTCTTCACCGGCACGACGACGCTGAGATTGGGGGCGCCGGTCATGGGGCCACCGCGTAGGCGGTCACGAACACCCGCCGGCCGGTGTTGAGGTTGAAGCCCTCGACCTCTGCGAGCGGGGCGGGTGCTCCGCGTCCCACCGGCCAGGCGGCGTTGAAATCGTCGCGGTCGCGGGCCTCCACGAACAGCAGCCGGCAGCCGCCCGCCTCCAGGAAGTGTTTGGCGGCCGCCCCGTCCGGCGGCAGGGCGAGATCGGTGCCGGTGAGGAAGACGAGGCTCGGCTCGCGATAGCCGAGGCTCGCGACCTGCGGGTTCGGGCAGCTCATCCGGTCGCGCAGGGCGGCCAAACGCGACGAGACCTTGAGGGCCGGCAGCGCACGCTGCGCCACGCCCAGCACCGCCGGCCCGAGTAGGCCGGAGGCGACGATCCCGAGCACGAGAGCCCGCTCAGGTCTGCCGCCCGCGAAGGCCGACCAGGCCAGGACCGCGACCGCGCAGGCCGCAGCGAGCAGCGGCAGCGCGGCCCAGGGGAGCGTGTGGTCGTCCAGGCGCCAGCCTGCGAGGCACAGGCCGAGCGTCAGCCCGATGGGGATCGCCGGCACCAGCAGGGCCGTCGCCCGCGCGCCCCGCAGCCGCGGGTCGAGCGCGCCGCGCGACAGGGCCAGGGCGGTGAGGATCGCCAGCCACGACATCAGCGGCAGGACGTAATGGGGCAGCTTGGTCGGCACCGCCTCGAAGATCAGCCAGGCCGGCAGTACGGCCGCGATCAGGAACGCGAAGGCCGGCTCGCGCCGGGCGCGCCAGGCGAGCGGCAGGCTCATCGCTGCGAAGGCCGCCCCCGGCCAGAAGGTCGCGAAGAAGGCGAGCGCGTAGGCTCCGGGCGGACCCCAGTGCCGCTCAGCCGCGCCCCCGACCTTGCCGAGCATATCGTGCCCCACCGCCTCCGCGTAGAAGGCGCCGCCGCTCTTCCAGGCGATCGCCGCGAACCACGGCGCCACCAGCAGGAGCGTCAGCGCCAGCCCCGCTCCGGGCTTCAAGGCGAGCAGCCAGCGGCCCGAGCGCGCGACCACCGACAGGATCAGCGCCGGCAGCACCACGAACAGCGGCACCATCGGCCCCTTGACCAGGATGCCGAGCGCCATCCCGAGCCAGAAGGCGGGGAAGACCGCGCGGCCCACGGTTCCGCCCGCACGGGACGCGAGCCACACCCGGGCGAGCGCCCCGAGGCTCGCGGTGGCGCAGGCGGCGAGCAGCGCGTCGGTCTTGGCGAGATGCGCCTCGGCCGAGAGCATCAGCCCGGCGCCATACAGGGCGGCAGCGAGCAGGGCGAGCCGGCGGGGCAGGAACGCCAAAGCGGCCCAGTAGGCGAGCAGCACCGAGGCGGTGGCGCCGATCAGCGACGGGATGCGGTAGAGGGCGATCTGCCGGCGGGCGTCGGGGACGCCGAGCGCTTCGCCTGCCGCCACCGCGGCGGCCTGCGCCCAGTAGATCCCCACCGGCTTCTTGTGCCGGGCCTCCCCCTGGAAGCGGATGTCGACGAGGTCGCCGCTCTCCAGCATCTGCTTGGAGGCCTGGGCGAAGCGCGGCTCGTCTCGGTCCATCGGCTGGAGCGAGATCTGGCCGGGCAGGAACAGCAGCAGGCACAGCGCCAGCAGGGCCGCGGTGGCCCGGGCATGGGTCAGGCTCAGCGCGTCGAGCCCGCGGCCGATCCGGTCGACAGAGGCGAGGCGCGGGACGCCGCCGGCGGAGAGGCTCGTGGTCATGCCCGGCCGGTCAATCAGGATCGGACGGGAAGGTCAAATGCGCCGTCATCCCTCCGTCATCACACGATGACGGCGCAGACCGTCAGGACGCGGCCCGCAGCCTGGCGAAGCCGGCATCGAGATCGGCCTGGAGGTCGGCGATGTCCTCCAGCCCGATATGGAAGCGCAGGGCCGGGCCGCCCGGCGCCCATTGGGTGGCGGTCCGGTAGGGAGCGCAATCGAACGGGATCACCAGGCTCTCGAAGCCGCCCCAGGAAAAACCCATCCCGAACAGCTCCAGCCCGTCCAGCATCGCGGCCACTGCCGCCTCGGGCACGGGCTTGAGGATCACCCCGAACAGACCGGAGGCGCCGGAAAAATCGCGCTTCCAGATGTCATGGCCCGGATCCTCCGGCAGCCCGGGATGGAGCACCCGCAGCACCTCCGGCCGGGCCTGGAACCACCGGGCCATCTCGAGCCCGACGCGGCCGTGCTCGCGCAGGCGCAGCGCCATGGTCCGCATGCCCCGGAGCGCCAGGAAGATGTCCTCCGCGCCGGCGCAGGGGGCGAGATGATCGAAGGTGCGCCGCAGAGCCGGGTAATACGCGGCGTTGGCGGAGGCCAGGCCGATCAGCAGGTCCGAGCCGCCGCTGAGATACTTGGTGCCGGCCTCGACGGCGATGTCGACCCCGCGCGCGTGGGGCGGGAACAGCAGCGGCGTCGCCCAGGTGTTGTCCATGATCACGCAGGCGCCCCTTGCATGTGCGACCTCGGCGATGGCCGGGATGTCCTGCATCTCGAAGCTCTGCGAGCCGGGCGCCTCGACCAGCACCGCCTTGGTGTTCGGGCGCATCAACTCGGCGATGCCGGCCCCCACGGTCGGATCGTAATAGGTGACCGCGACGCCGAACCGGGCCAGGACCCCGTCGCAGAACTGCCGGGTCGGGCGGTAGGCGGAATCGGTCACGAGCAGATGGTCGCCCGCCGAGACCGCGGCCATCAGGGCGACGGTCAGCGCCGACAGGCCCGAGGGCGTCACCACCGTGCCGGCGGCGCCGGCGAGTTCCGTCCAGGCGTCGGTCAGCGAGTCCATCGTGGGCGTCGCCGAGGTGCCGTAATTGTAGCGCCCGCGCCGATGCTTGATGGCGTCGTAGGTCGGGTAGAGCACGGTCGAGCCGCGATAGATCGGCGTGTTGACGAAGCCGTGCTGCGCGCCCGGATCCCGGCCCGCATGGACGAGGCGTGTCGCCGCCCCGAATGTCTGCTTGGATTCGGGCTTGGGCGTCAGGGACATTGTGGCTCGACGATCGCGTTGCGCTGCGAAACACGAAGCCTGCGGGCTCGGGCGAGGTCAAGCCTGAGGCGCGATCCAGTTCGGACCGGATGCGGCAGAGGGTTTTCTCACCCGCCACGGAGCGTCACGGATTTCTTAGAAAATCCGTGACGCCTTCGCGCGCCAAGTGCTCAGGCTGAGGGGGATACAGGCTAGCTTAGCGGACGCCGTTACATCGTCGCCCGGATAGGGCGCAGGTCCCCTCTCCCGTGCGGGAGAGGGACAGGGTGAGGGGTCAGGTCTTTCCGGAGAGGGCGCATCCCTCACCCCAACCCTCTCCCGCACGGGAGAGGGGGCATGTCGCGACTCGTAACAGGAGTTGCCCCCAGCCTATTTAGGTTGGAGCATACTGGGGCGAGCACCATCTTCGTCTACGCGCCTGTCATCAGGCCAGGAGCAACGCCGTGGACATGCTGACCTATCGGGGCTTCTCATTCCGCGTTGAATTCGACGCCGAGGACGGGCTGTTCTTCGGCCAGATCGCCGGGATCAACGACGTCATCAGCTTCCAAGGCGAGAGCAGGCCCGCGCTTGAAGCCGCGTTCCGCGACGCAGTCGACGATTATGTCGTGCTGCGACCGCTATCCCCCACCCCTCACGGCGTCTCGGGCGGATCGGAGACCGCGGCCTCCTCGTAAGCTTGCATCCAGCCGGCATGCTCTTCGGAGCCTTCCGGATAGGGGCATTCGCTCGCGGGCTTACCGTAGAGGCGAGCGTTGCGGCCCTGGATGAACGGGCTGTCGCTCGCGGTGGCCTGGACGTTCGTCAATATCGCCTCCCGAACATTGGCTCCCAGCCCGGAACTTTGGGGTGGGCTTCGTTAACGGGCCGGCGGGTAATCTGTTGCCGTCTCAAGTCGCGTTCCGGGTCGTCTGCGTGCGTATCCTGCGTTCTCTCTTCGGCGGCGTCCTCGTGCTGGTCTCGACGGCGATCGTCGCCCTCGTCAGCGCCGACCGGCTGGCCCATCTGGCGCCGTCGGCCGTGGTGCGCGCCGCCCAGGCCGAGCCGTCTGCCACCGGGTCGCTGCCGGCCCCGGTGAAGGCTGCGCCCGCGCCGAAGGCGGCTGTGCCCAGCATCCCGAATGGCTTCGACACCGAGCGGCTCAACGCCCTGATGCGCGGCGACCCGATCCTGCCGCGGCGCTGACGAGAGCGCTCGCCGCCGAAGTGGGGACCGGTTCGGCGTAAGCGAGCGCGTAGAATCAAAGACTGAGGGCCGTTCCCGATCGCGACGCGATCGGAAACGGCCCTCGGCGTCTCGGGGCTGCGTGCCCCGAAACCCCCGCCAAAGGGCTGAGCCCTTTGGGAACCCGTCACCGGGCCGTGCGGAACACCTGGAGGTCGAGGTCGCGGACCTTCTTGCGCAGGGTGTTGCGGTTGACCCCCAGCAGCTCTGCCGCGCGGATCTGATTGCCCCGTGTGGCGGCCAAAGCCGCGCCGATCAGCGGGCCTTCGATCTCCCGCAGGATCCGGTGATACAGCCCGGGCGGCGGCAGCGTGTCCCGGTAGCCCGAGAAATAATCCGACAGGTGGCGCTCCACCGCGCTGGACAGGCTCTCGGATTCGCCATTGGCCTTGCGGGCGCTGCCGTTGGCCGAGGCCGGGGCGGCGAGCGGCAGGGTGTCGAGCTCGGCCTCGATCACCGGGCCGGTGATGGTCTCCTGCGGATAGAGCGCGGCAAGCCGCCGGACCAGGTTCTCCAATTCGCGGACGTTGCCGGGCCAGCGGTAGCGCTTGAGCCGCTCCATGGCGTCGCCGTCGAGCGACTTGCGGGTCAGGCCCTCGCGCTCGACCAGCACGAAGAAGTGGCGGATCAGGTCCGGCACGTCCTCGGACCGCTCGCGCAAGGCCGGCAGCCGCAGCGGCACGACGTTGAGGCGGAAGAACAGGTCCTCGCGGAAAATGCCCTGCTGGATCGAGATCCGCAGGTCCTTGTTGGTCGCCGCGATGATCCGGACGTTGGTCTTGATCGGGACCCGGCCGCCGACCGTGGTGTACTCGCCCTGCTGGAGCACGCGCAGCAGCCGGGTCTGAGCCTCCATCGGCATGTCGCCGATCTCGTCGAGGAACAGCGTGCCGCCCTCGGCCTGCTCGAACCGGCCGGCCGAGCGCTGGAGGGCGCCGGTAAAGGCGCCCTTCTCGTGGCCGAACAGCTCGGATTCGATCAGGTCGCGCGGGATCGCGGCCATGTTGACCGGCACGAACGGACCGGTGCGGCGGCGGCCGTAATCGTGCAGCGCCCGGGCGACCAGCTCCTTGCCGGTGCCGGACTCGCCGGTGATCATGACCGTGAGGTCGGTGGGCATCAGCCGGGCGAGCGCCCGGTAGATCTCCTGCATGGCGGGCGAGCGCCCGACCAGCGGGATGTCCTCGTTGTCGGGTGGCGCGCCGGCCGCGGGCGCCCCGCGGGGACGCGACAGCGCGCGGCCGACGATGGCGATCAGCTCCTTCAGGTCGAAGGGTTTCGGCAGGTACTCGTAGGCGCCGCGCTCGGAGGCGCGGATCGCCGTCATGAAGGTGTTCTGCGCGCTCATGACGATGATCGGCAGCTCCGGCCGCACGCGCTTGATGCGCGGCAGCAGGTCGAACACGTTCTCGTCGGGCATCACCACGTCGGTGATGACGAGGTCGCCCTCCCCTTGCGCGACCCAGCGCCACAGGGTGGCGCAATTGCCCGTCGAGCGGACTTCGTAGCCCGCCCGGGACAGTGCCTGGTTCAGCACCGTGCGGATCGCGGCGTCGTCGTCGGCGACGATGATGTGGCCGTTCGGCATGACTCTCTACTCAGACCTCCGGCCGGGCGGCCGAAACACAAGGCGACGTCACGGGTCGACCGCCGATTCGCGCCCATCGCGGGCGCTGGACATCGGCAGGAGGATGCGGAACGTCGTGCGGCGGGGGGCGGGATCGCACTCGACGATGCCTCCGTGGTCGCCGACGATCTTGGCCACCAATGCAAGTCCGAGGCCGGAGCCCTGGGCCTTGGTGGTCACGAACGGGTCGAACAGGTCGGGCAGCAGGTCGGCCGAAATGCCCGGCCCGTTGTCGCGGATCGCGACCTCGATCGGCAGGCTGACCCGCTCGCGCGAGCCCGGCACCTGCAGGCGCAACCCGGTGCGGAACGCGGTGGACAGGGTGATCTCGCCCTCGACCGCGTCGGGGCCGATCGCCTCGGCGGCGTTCTTCACGAGGTTCAGGATCACCTGGATCAACTGGTCGCGGCTGCCGAGCACCGGCGGCAGCGACGGATCGTAGATCTCGACGAAGCGGATATGGCGCGCGAACCCGCTCTGGGCCGAGCGCTTCACCTGATCGAGCACCCCGTGGACGTTGACGGCACCGCGATCGGACGGGCGCTCGTCGCCGAACAGCTCCATCCGCTCGACGATGCGCACGATCCGGTCGGATTCGTCGCAGATCAGCCGGGTGAGCATCCGGTCCTCCTCGGCGCCGGTGCCTTCCAGGAGCTGCGCGGCGCCGCGGATGCCGGCGAGCGGGTTCTTGATCTCGTGGGCGAGCATCGCGCCGAGCGCCACCATCGAGCGCGCGGCACCGCGGTGGGTCAGCTGGCGGTTCATCTTGTCGGCGATGGTGCGCTCCTGGAGCATCATCACCACGGCGTCGTCGTCGTCGGCGAGCGGCGTGGCGAACACGTCGACGCTGCGCTCCAGGCCGAGGCGGGGCTGGGTCAGCTCGACCCGGTACTCGCTGACGCTGGCGCGGCGGCGCCGGACCTCGGCCACGAGCGCGATGATCGGCGACGCGAACGGGATGATGTCGCGCAGGCGGCGGCGCTGCATAAGCCGCGCGGAATAGTCGAAGAAGGCCTCCGCGGCGTGGTTGCAGTGAAGGATCCGCTCGTCGCCCCCGATGGTCAGGACCGGCAGCGGCAGGGCGTTGAGCACGGCCTCCCCGGCGGGGGGGCGCTGGCCGCCGGGCTCCTGCAGAAACGCGTCCTCGCTCACGCGGCCTCCCGGACGATCTCGGCAACCCCGAAAGCGCGGGCGAGCAACGCCAGTGCGACGTCGGGATCGGTGGTGGTGAGGAGCGCGGTGCGCTCGGCCGGCTCCAGCGCACCGCCGGTCTCGGCATAGGCGGCCAGGTGCTTGCGGGCGTGGCGCACGCCCATGCGACGGCCGTAGAGCGACAGCAGGCCGGCATAATGCGCGGCCGCCATGCTGGCCTGCTCGGCCCGCGAGGGCGGATCCGCCGGCCGTCCGGCCAGGGCCGCGGCCACCTGCCCGACCAGCCAGGGTCGCCCGGTGGCGGCGCGCCCGATCATCACTCCGGCGGCGCCGGAGGCGGCCAGGCACGCCCGGGCGCTGGCGAGGTCGACCACGTCGCCGTTGGCGATCACCGGGATTGATACCGCCTCGACCACGGGTCGGATCGCGGCCCAATCGGCCACGCCGGTGTAGAATTGCTGCCGGGTCCGCCCGTGGACGGTGACGGCGTTGAGCCCGAGCCGTTCGGCCCGGGTCGCGAGATCGACGGCGTTGCGGCTCGCGTCGTCCCAGCCCAGGCGCATCTTGACGGTGACCGGCACCGACACCGCTCCGCGCACGGCGGCGAGCAGGCGCGTCGCGTGGTCGAGGTCGCGCATCAGGGCCGAGCCCGAGGCGATCCCGGTGACGATCTTGGCCGGGCAGCCCATGTTCACGTCGATCACGTCGGCGCCGCCGGCCTCGGCGAGCCGCGCGGCCTCGGCCATGGGCTCGGCCTCGCAGCCCGCGAGCTGGACTACATGCAGGTCGACCCCGGAACCGGCCGCCCGCAGGGTCGCCTCCTCGGCGCCGCGGGCGAACTCGCGCGCGGCCACCATCTCCGACACCACCGCGTCGGCGCCGCAGCGCCGGGCGATCCGGCGCATATGCAGGTCGGTGACCCCGGACAGGGGCGCGAGCAGGCAGAGCGGGGCGGGGGATTCGCCCCCGCCTGCCGGTCGTCCGTCGCGCAGCGCGCTTAAATAATGATCAGTCGCCATTCTGCACAACAATGAGGCAAAGGCGGTCCGCTGGCAAGCGGCGACCGCGCGTTGATTTCACGCCCTCCCCCGCTTAAACGACGGGCACCCTCACCGGCAGAGGTTCGGCAGCACGGCTGGCCCGCGCGCCCGCTGCCGTCATCACCCCGGATTTCACGAGTTCGCCGCCCATGCCCGCCACCGGCACGCCTGCCACCGGACCTGCCCATGCAGGGTCCGGCGTCGCCGCGGTGGTGGTCGCGGCCGGCCGCGGCATCCGCATCGGCGGCGGCACGCCCAAGCAATACCGCCGGGTCGGCGGACAGGCGGTCCTGACCCGGACGCTCGCCGCCCTCGCCGCCCAGGACGCGATCGCCCGGATCCAGCCGGTGATCGCCGCCGACGCGGCCGAGTTTTTTCAGAGCTGCCTCGAAGAGCTTCTTCCGGAGATGCGCCAAAAAATCGGCGCGCCGGTCGAGGGCGGGGCGACGCGCCAGCTCTCGGTGCGCGCCGGGCTCGAGGCCCTGGCGGCCGGCGCCGCGCCGGAGATCGTGCTGGTGCACGACGCCGCCCGCCCTTACGTCGATGCCGCCCTGATCGCCCGGGCGATCGCGGCCGGCCGCGACCACGGCGCCGCGGTGCCGGGCGTGCCGGTGACCGACACGGTCAAGCGCGTCGCCGAGATCGCCCCCGGCATCGGCCGGGTGCACGAGACCCCGCCCCGGGAACATCTCCGCGCGGTCCAGACCCCCCAGGCCTTCGCCTTCGCGCCGCTGCTCGCCGCCCATCGCGACGCGGCCGCGCAAGGGCTCGATGGCTTCACCGATGACGGCGCGCTCGCCGAATGGGCGGGCTTGCCGGTGGTGGTATTCGTCGGCGACATCGCCAACCGCAAGATCACGCAGCCCGCCGACCTGATCGAGGCGGACCGGGCCTTCGCCTCCGACCCATCCGAAACGCCAGCGCCCGGAGCCCGCGCCATGACCGCCTACGTCACCCGCCTCGGCACCGGCTTCGATGTCCACGCCTTCACCACTGGCGACCATGTCTGGCTCGGCGGCATCAAGATCCCGGCCGACCGCGGCGTGCTCGCGCATTCCGACGGCGACGTGGCGCTGCACGCGCTCACCGACGCGCTGCTCGGCGCCATCGCGGACGGCGATATCGGCACCCACTTCCCGCCCTCCGACGAGCGCTGGCGGGGTGCCTCCTCCGACCAGTTCCTGGCCCATGCCTGCGGGCTGGTCCGGGCGCGGGGCGGCCGGATCGACCATCTCGACATCACCGTCTTGGCCGAGGCGCCGCGGATCGGCCAGCACCGAGAGGCGATCCGCGCTCGGATCGCCGAGATCGCCGGCGTGCCGCTGACCGCCGTCTCGATCAAGGCGACGACCACGGAGAAGCTCGGCTTCGTCGGCCGCGCCGAGGGCCTCGCCGCCCAGGCCGCCGCCACGATCCGCCTCCCCGAAGAGGACGGCCCCGCCCTCGACGCCGAGGCCGAGACCGCGATGCGGCAGGGGTGAGGGGCGTCGACGCCTTCCCTCTCCCCTCTGCGGGGGAGGGAGGAAAGCGTGCGGCTTCAGTTTCCGCCCATATGCGTCGATTACGGTCCGCGACGGCGTGACCGAGAGAGCACCCGGCCAACCGGTCGGGCCGGCTGACGCATGGCAAAGGGTCTATCCCACCTACTCCCTCATCCTGAGGTGTGAGCGCAGCGAGCCTCGAAGGAGCGCTCCAGGGATCGCGCGGCCGGCTGGAGGCCTCCTTCGAGGCCTCCGCTTCGCTCCGTCGCCTCAGGATGAGGGGATTGGTTGGAGGGGCGCCAATCTTGACCAGGCGAATCCGCTCTCAAAAAAGAATCACGCCGTCCGCAGCAGCAGCGCGATCGCCGCGATGGCCAGCACCGCCAGCGTCAGCAAGATCCCGCCGCCCCTGCAGGCGAATTGGCGGGGGGAGTTCGGCGCGGCGAACATGCCGATCGGGTGGAGGATGCGGCCGACCAGCAGGGCGATCAGCAGGCCTTGGACCAGGCCATGGCTGGCGCCACCGGCTTCCAGCAGGCCGACCAGGATCAGCGCCAGCGGCACGTATTCCGAAAAGTTGGCGTGCGAGCGGACCCGCTTGAGCATGGATTCGTCGCCGCCGTCGCCGAACAGGACGTTGTCGGAGACGCGGGATCCCATCACCCAGCCGGACAGGCCGAGATACACGAGGGCGAGCAGCGCGGCGTAGACAGCCGTGGTCGCGGGGAAGATCATCGGGTCGCGGTCTCCTATGGGGGGCGGCCGGTCCTTGAGCCGGGACCGGGCTTGGATCACAACACGAGATAGGGCGCTCCGGCCCAGGGCGAGCCTCGCGCGATGATCGACGACACGGAGCTTCTTGACCGCGCCGAGGCGCTGGTCGCGGCCTATGCCAAGGCCGGGCGCACGCTCGTCACCGCCGAATCCTGCACCGGCGGGCTGGTGGCGGGGTTGCTCACCGCCGTGCCGGGCTCTTCGGCCGTGCTCGAGCGTGGCTACGTCACCTACTCGAACGAGGCCAAGGTGGAGGCGATCGGGGTGCCGATGGACCTGATCCGCCGGCACGGCGCCGTCAGCGAGGACGTGGCCCGGGCGATGGCCTCCGGGGCGCTGGCGGCCTCGCGCGCCGCGGTGGCGGTGGCGATCACCGGCATCGCCGGCCCCGGCGGCGGCAGCGCCGAGAAGCCGGTCGGGCTGGTGCATTTCGGGCTGGCCCAGCGCGAGGGCGGACGCCGCCACCTGGAGCGACGCTACGGCGACCTCGGCCGCGGAGAAATCCGCCGTGCCGCCGTGGCGGACGCGCTCGGCCTGCTCGAAGGGGCGCTCGCCGACTGATCAGGTACGGAGGGCTTGATGGACAGCCTGAAGACCCAGCTCTGCATCGTCGGCGGCGGCCCGGCCGGGATGATGGCCGGGCTGCTCTTCGCCCGGGCCGGGATCGCCGTCACGGTGCTGGAGAAGCACGCGGATTTCCTGCGCGACTTCCGCGGCGACACGATCCACCCCTCCACCCTCGACCTGATGGACGAGTTGGGCCTGTCCGAGCGCTTCCGCGCCCTGCCCCAACGGCGGGTCGAGACCTTTTCGGGGGTCGTGAACGGCCGGAGCTACCGGGTCGCCGATTTCAGCCGGCTGCCGACCCGCAACCGCTTCCTGTCGTTTATGCCGCAATGGGATTTTTTGGATTTTTTGGCCGGTGTGGCGGCCGGCTATCCGGGGTTCCGATTGATCCGCAGGACCGAGGCCCGCGACCTGATCGAGGCCGACGGACGGGTCGCGGGCGTGCGGGCCGAGGGGCCGGACGGGCCGGTGGCGATCCGGACCGACCTCGTGCTCTGCGCGGACGGGCGCCACTCGGCGATGCGCGAGCGCGCCGGCTTCACGCCCCGGGCCTTCGGGGCGCCGATCGACGTGCTGTGGTTCCGCCTGCCCCGCCGCGACGGCGACCCGGAGGCGGCGGCCGGACGGTTCGGCCCGGGGCGCATCCTGATCACCCTCGACCGGGGCGACATCTGGCAATGCGCCTACGTGGTCCCGAAGGGCGGGGACGCAGCCTTGCGCGCGAAGGGGCTGCCGGCCTTCCGAGCGGCGGTCGCCGAGATCGCGCCGTTCCTGGCCGACCGCACCGAGGCCATCGCCGACTGGGATTCGGTCAAGCTCCTCACCGTGACGGTGGACCGGCTGAAGCGCTGGCACCGCCCCGGCTTGCTTTGTATCGGCGACGCCGCCCACGCGATGTCGCCGGTGGGCGGGGTCGGCATCAATCTGGCGATCCAGGATGCGGTGGCGGCGGCCAATATCCTGGCCGAGCCCCTGCGGGCGGGGCGCGCGACCGAGGCCGACCTCGCCCGCGTCCAGGCCCGGCGGCTCTTCCCGGTCCGGGCGACCCAGACGCTGCAGCGGGTGATTCAGGCCCGGGTGATCGCCCCGTCCCTCAAGGCCGACGCGCCGTTCCGGGCGCCGCTCGCCCTGCGCATCCTCGACCGGCTGCCGATGCTCCAGGCCCTGCCCGCCCGGATGATCGGGATGGGCGTGCGGCCGGAGCATGTGTCCGCGCCGGCCCGGGCCTGATCCGCTCAGGCGGTGCCGTACATCCGGTCCGCCCGGCCCTCGAAGGCGTCGGTGAACTTGCGGAAGGCGCGGTCGAACATCGTGCCCATCAGGAGGCCCAGCGTCCGGCTCTTGAACTCGTAGGTGATGAAGAAGTCGACGGCGCAGCCGCCGTTCGGCGCCTCCTTGAACGACCAGCGGTTCTCCAGGTGACGGAACGGGCCGTCGATATATTCGGCGACGATCTTGTGGTTGGCCGGATCGAGGCTGACCCTTGTGGTGAAGCGCTCGCGGATCGCCTTGTAGCCCACGCCCATCTCGGCGATCAGCACCTGCCCGCCCTCCGGCATATCCTGGCGGCGGATCACCCGCAGGGATTCGCACAGCGGCAGGAATTCCGGGTAGCGCTCCACATCGGCCACGAGATCGTACATCTGCTGCGGCGAATGCCGCACCGTGCGGGTAACCCGGAAGGACGGCATTTCTTTTCCGACGGACTCAGGCCGAGAGGGCGGGGGCGTGCGGGACGGCATGCTTGGCGAGCCGGGCCGCCTGAAGCTTGGCAAAGTCCTCGCCGGCATGGTGCGACGAGCGGGTGAGCGGCGTGGCCGAGACCAGCAGGAAGCCCTTGGCGTAGGCGGTGGTCTCGTAGGTCTTGAACTCGTCGGGCGGCACGAAGCGCACCACCTCGTGGTGCTTCTTCGACGGCTGCAGGTACTGGCCGATGGTCAGGAAATCGACCTCGGCCGAGCGGAGGTCGTCCATGAGCTGGAGTACCTCGTTCCGCTCCTCGCCGAGCCCGACCATGATGCCGGACTTGGTGAAGATCGTCGGGTCGAGCTCCTTCACCCGCTGGAGCAGGCGCACCGAGTGGAAGTAGCGGGCGCCGGGCCGCACCGTCAGGTACTTGGCTGGCACCGTCTCCAGGTTGTGGTTGAACACGTCGGGCTTGGCCGCGACCACGACCTCCAGGGCCCCGTCCTTGCGCAGGAAGTCGGGGGTGAGGATCTCCACCGTGGTCCCGGGGCTTGCCCGGCGGATCGCCGCGATGGTCCGGGCGAAATGCTGGGCGCCGCCATCCTTCAGGTCGTCCCGGTCCACCGAGGTGATCACCACGTGGTGCAGGCCGAGCTTGGCCACCGAGTCGCCGATTTTTTCGGGTTCCAGGGCGTCCAGCGCGTCGGGCAGGCCGGTGCGGACGTTGCAGAAAGCGCAGGCCCGCGTGCAGGTGTCGCCCATGATCATGAAGGTGGCGTGCCGCTTCTCCCAGCACTCGCCGATATTGGGGCAGCCGGCCTCCTCGCAGACCGTGACGAGGCCGTGCTCGCGCACGATCTTCTGGGTCTCGGTCCAGGCCTTTGAGCCGGGCGCCTTGACCCGGATCCAGTCCGGCTTCTTGGCCTGGACGGGCTGGTCCGGCCGGTGCGCCTTCTCGGGGTGGCGCAGGCGCGCGGAGCGCGGATCGTTCTTCAGGATGTCGAGGACGATGGCCATGCCACACCGCGGGGAAGCGCCCGGAGGCGCGGTCGGTCAGGAAGGACTGACTTAAGGCGCCCGGCCCCGCGCCGCAAACCGCCGCGACGCCGGGACGCCATGCGGCGGTTGAGGATGCGGCGTTTCCGTCAGATCCCGAGCCCCCGCACCAGCACGCCCGCGAGCACCGCCCCGATCACCGGGCCGGCCACCGGGATCAGCGCGTAGCCCCAGTCGGAAGAACCCTTGCCGGCGATCGGCAGGACCGCATGGGCGAGGCGCGGCCCGAGGTCGCGGGCGGGGTTGATGGCGTAGCCGGTGGTGCCGCCGAGCGAGAGGCCGACGCCCCAGACCAGCATGCCGACCATGTAGGGCGCGACCCCACGCGGGATCGCCCCGGACGCGCCGAGCGTGTTGGTCACCAGCGCCGAGATGGTCAGGATCAGGAAGAAGGTGGCGATGATCTCCGAGGTCCAGTTGGCCTTCGCGTCCCGGATCGCCGGGCCGGTGCAGAAGCAGGCGAGCTTGAGGTCCTGCTCCGGGGTCGCTGCCCAATGCGGCAGGTAGTGCAGCCAGACGATCGCCGCGCCGACGAAGGCGCCGAGCATCTGCGCCGGGATGTAGATCGCGAGCTTCGAAAAATCCCCGGTGCTGACGGCGCCCGCCACGGTCACGGCCGGGTTGAGATGCGCGTCCGGGCTGCCGGTGGCGGTGGCGACGAAGATCCCGGCGAGGACCGCGAAGGCCCAGCCGGCGGTGATGGCGATCCAGCCGGCGTTCTCCGCCTTGGATTGCTTGAGCAGGGCGCCGGCGACGACGCCGTCTCCCAGCACGATCAGCGTCATCGTGCCGAGGAATTCGCCCAGGAATGGCGATGTCATGATGTAGCTCCCCCGTTTGCTGCTTATTTTGAAACTTGTACAGCTTGTGCGAGTGTGTGATCTTGATAAAGCGCTGCCGATATTTGCGGCTCTCCTATCCCCTCCCTCATCCTGAGGTGCCGGAGCGCAGCGGAGGCCTCGAAGGAGCCCTCCAGCTGGACTCGCGATTCCTGGAGCCCTCCTTCGAGGCTGCTCCGCAGCACCTCAGGATGAGGTCAAGGGTGGGACTGCACGGATGGCAGCGGCCTCCGGCCCGCGAGGGCCGAAGGTTCTCTGCTCAATCCTCGTCGAGCTTCCAGTCGAAGGAGCGCTGCACCGCGCGGCTCCAGGCGGCGGCGATCTTTTCGCGCTGGCCGGCATCCATCTTCGGGGTCCAGCGCTTGTCGACGCCCCAGTTGCGCTTGAGGTCGTCGAGGCCCTTCCAGTAGCCGACCGCGAGGCCCGCCGCGTAGGCGGCGCCGAGCGCCGTGGTCTCGGACACTTTTGGGCGCACCACCGGCACGTCGAGCATGTCGGCTTGGAACTGCATGAGCGTGTTGTTGGCGACCATGCCGCCATCGGCGCGCAGCTCCTTGACCGGGATGCCGGAATCCTTGGCCATCGCGTCCAGCACCTCGTGGGTCTGGAAGGCGGTCGCCTCCAGCACCGAGCGGGCGATGTGGCCGCGGTTGACGTAGCGGGTCAGGCCGATGATCAGGCCGCGGGCGCCCTCGTTCCAGTGCGGCGCGTAGAGGCCCGAGAAGGCCGGCACGAAGTAGACGCCGCCATTGTCCTCGACGGTGGTGGCCAGCGTCTCGACCTCGGCTGAATCCTTGATCATGTGGAGGTTGTCGCGCAGCCACTGCACCAGGGCGCCGGTGATCGCGATCGAGCCCTCCAGGGCGTAGGCCGGCTTCTCGCCGTCGAGGCGGTAGGCCAGGGTCGTGACAAGGCCGGCTTTGGACGGGACCGGCTCGGTGCCGGTGTTCATCAGCGCGAAGCAGCCGGTGCCGTAGGTGTTCTTGGCCTCGCCCGGACTGAAGCAGGTCTGCCCGAACAGGGCCGCCTGCTGGTCGCCCAGGATGCCGGCGATCGGCACGCCGGCGAACGGCGCCTTGGTCTCGCCGTAGACCTCGCTCGACGAGACGATCCTGGGCAGCATCGCCTTCGGGATCCCGAAGGTCGCCAGCATGCCGTCGTCCCATTCCAGGGTCTTCAGCGACATCAGCTGCGTGCGGCTGGCATTGGTCACGTCGGTGACGTGCAGCCCGCCCTCGGTGCCGCCGGTGAGGTTCCAGACCAGCCAGGTATCGATGTTGCCGAACAGCACGTCGCCGGCCTCGGCCCGCTCGCGGGCGCCCTCGACATGGTCGAGCAGCCAGCGCAGCTTGAGTCCGGAAAAATAGCTCGCCAGGGGCAGGCCGGTGAGGTCGCGGAACCGGTCGCGGCCGCCGTCCCGGGCGAATTCGGAGACCAGCCGGTCGTTGCGGGTATCCTGCCAGACCAGGGCGTTGTGCAGCGGCTTGCCGGTGCGCCGATCCCAGATCAGCGTGGTCTCGCGCTGGTTGGTGATGCCGATGGCCGCGAGGTCGGAGGGCTGGAGGCCGGCCTTGTCCAGGGCCTCGCGCATCACGTTTTGCGTCTTGGTCCAGATCTCGGCGGCGTCGTGCTCGACATGGCCGGGGGCCGGATAGATCTGCGCGTGCTCGGCCTGGGCCAGCGCGATGACGCTGCCCTCGCGATCGAACACCATGAAGCGGCTGCTCGTGGTGCCCTGGTCGATGGCCCCGACGTAACGGCTCATCGTTCCCTCCCTGAGTTATGCCCGACCGGTCTCGCGCCGGATCGGGTTCGGCAAGATCATGCAGCCTCGGCCTTGCGGTCGAGATAGGCGGACAGGCGCGCGGCGCTCTCCGGGCTGGTGCGCAGGCCGAGCTTCGAGCGGCGCCAGAGGATGTCCTCGGCGGTGACCGCCCATTCCTCGACGCGCAGGTAATCGACCTCGGCCGCGGTGAGGCCGCCGTCGAACACCTCGCCGAGATCGGCCATGGAGCGCGCGGTGCCGACGATCTCGCGCGCCTTGGTGCCGTAGGCGCGGGCGAGGCGCCGCGCGGTCTCGGCCGGCAGGAACGGCTTCTCGGCCTGGAGCTTGGCAAGGAAAGAATCGAAGTCCGCGTCCGGCATGGCGCCGCCGGGCAGCACCGCCTCGCCGGTCCAGGCCGGCTTGAGGCCGGAGAAGAACGGCTTGAGCTTCTCGATCGCGTGCTCGGCCAGGCGCCGGTACGTCGTGATCTTGCCGCCGAACACCGACAGAACCGCGGCCTTGCCGCCCTGGTCCTCCGCGTCGAGAACGTAGTCGCGGGTCACCGCGGAGGCGTTCTCGGCCGCGTCGTCGTAGAGCGGGCGCACGCCCGAATAGCTCCAGACCACGTCGGCCGGGGTGATGCGGGTGTCGAAGGAGCGGTTGATGCAGCCGCAGAGGTAGTCGGTCTCCTCCGGGGAAATCGAGACCGGCCCGGGCTCGCCGTCATAGGGCACGTCGGTGGTGCCGATCAGCGTGAAGTCGCGCTCGTAGGGGATCGCGAAGATGATCCGCTTGTCGGGCTGCTGAAGGATATAGGCCTGGTCGCCCGGGAACAGGCGCTTGACCACGATGTGGCTGCCCTTGATCAGGCGCACCGCCGCGCGGCTGTTGATCCCGAGCGTGCCGCCGAGCGTTGCGCTGACCCAGGGGCCGGCGGCGTTGACCACGGCCTTGGCCCGGATTGTCCGCTCGGTCCCGGTGCGCTCGTCGCGCAGCGTCGCCATCCAGCCGTCACCCTCGCGCCGCGCCGAGACGACGCCGGTGCGGGTCAGCACCGTGGCGCCGCGCTCGCGGGCATCCATGGCGTTGAGGACAACCAGGCGGCTGTCCTCGACCCAGCAGTCGGAATAGACGAAGCCCTTGGTCAGCCGCTTCTGCAGCGGCGTGCCGTAGGGCGAATTGCGCAGGTCCACCGACTTCGAGCCCGGCAGGGTCCGCAGCCGCGCGAGATGGTCGTACAGGAACAGGCCGAGCCGCAGCATCCAGGCCGGGCGCAGGCCCTCGTCGTGGGGCAGCACGAAGCGCAGGGGCCAGATCACGTGGGGCGCCTGGCGCAGCAGCCGCTCGCGCTCGGCCAGGGCCTCGCGGACCAGGCGGAACTCGTAATATTCGAGGTAGCGCAGTCCGCCGTGGATCAGCTTCGTCGAGGACGAGGAGGTGAAGCCGGCCAGATCCCCGCGCTCGGCCAGCAGGACCGACAGGCCGCGGCCCGACGCATCGCGCGCGATTCCGGTGCCGTTGATGCCGCCGCCGATGACCAGGAGATCGTAGGCGTCGGACGGCTCGCGCTGGCGCGTTGCAGCCGGCATTGTTCCTCCTCTCCCGCCCTGGATGGCGGGTTCAGGACATATTGAGCCGCCCGCTGATTTTCGCAAGCGAAAAAACGCATGTTCGTTACGGTTCGTCGGCGTTGTCCGCCACCGCCAGGGTCACCCCTTGGCGCTCGATCATCGCGACGATCTCCGGCGGCGGCATCCGGTCGGTGAAGAACGTGTCGACCTGGTCCAGCCGGCCGACCTGCACCATCGGGCGCCGGGTGAACTTGGTATGGTCGGCGACCAAAAAGGTTTTGCGGGCATGGGCCAGGATGGTCTGCGTCGCCCGCACCTCCTCGTAATCGTAGTCGAGCAGGGCGCCGTCGGAATCGATGCCGCTGATGCCGATCACCGCCACGTCGACCCGGAACTGGCTGAGCGTGTCGCAGGTGAGTTGGCCGAGCACCGCGCCGTCGCGGTTGCGCACCGTGCCGCCGGCCACGACGATGTGGAACTCCGTGGCCTCGGCGAGCGAGAGCGCCACGTTGAGATTGTTGGTGATGACGCTGAGGTCGTCGTGCCGGGTCAACTCGCGGGCCACCGCCTCGGGAGTCGTGCCGATATTGACGAAGACCGAGCAGTGCGACGGGATCCGGCTGGCCGCGAGCCGGCCGATTCGAGTCTTTTCCGGCAGCAGGGTCACCCGGCGGTCGGCATAATCGATGTTCTCGACGCTCGACGGCAGCCCGCCCCCGCCCCGGTATCGCTCCAGCCGCCCTTCCGCGCTCAGCTCGTTGAGGTCGCGCCGGATCGTCTGGACGGTGACGCCGAACTGCGCGGCGAGCGCCTCGATGGTGACGAAACCCCGCTGGCGCACCGCCGCCACGATGGCGCTGCGCCGCCCCTCGACCCCCGTGGCCTCGATCCTGTCCTCGGATCTCCGGTCGAGCGGGCGTGACATCGAGCCTCCTGGCGTTTCCTCGAGCCACCTTACGGGCGCGAATGTTCGTTTGCGAACATCTTGCGGGTGTGGCGGCTTTCGCGAGAGAGTGAACCGGCTGGGACGGTGGGGCAACCGGATCGCAGGGCGGAGGATTGGATTCTCACATGGGCCGAATGCGGTCCGCGTCTTCCTGCCGGACTATGGTGTTCGGTTAGCCACACGCGCCTTCCCTCCCCCCTCTGCGGGGGAGGGTGGCCCCCGGGTCCGAGCCGGGGAGCGGCAGCGCGACGCAGAAGAAGCTGGCGGGTGGTGCTCGCACGGCCACGTCCGGCTTCGGCGCCTGGCTCTTCCCAACCCTGCGGACGCAGGTGCCGAACTCCTCCGCCAGGGCGGGCGAGCGCGCGCCGCGGCGGGGGCCGTCGGCGGAGGCTAGGTGCAGCAGCTGCCCCCGGCGCCAACTCGTAATCTGGAACTCCGGTTTCCCAACATACCGCGCCTCTGACGGCTTCCGCGGCAGAGTGAACCGGCTGGGACTCGGGGGGCACCCAAACGGAGGGCGAAGGATCGGGGTCTGACCTGTCCTGGCTGCTCTCCGGGTCTCCGCGCCGGCCTATCGTGTTCTCTTAGGCCTACGCGCCTTCCCTCCCCAGCAAAGGGGGGAGGGAGGGCGCATGTCATCTTCGAACTGGATCGTTTGAAACGCGACCGAAAAACCCCACAAAAAAGGCCTGCCGCGGGTGCGACAGGCCAAACCGTCCGGGTCATGCCGCGTGCGGCTATCCCGGCCCGATCACATCTGGTGGTGGCGCATCCGGCGGTGATGCTTCATCATCCGCTTGTGCTTCATGCGCTTGCGCATCATCGGGCGCTCGGTCGGGGCTGCGGCGCCCCGCTCCATGGCGGCGGCTTCGCCAGCGCGCTCTAGGCCGCCGCGGGGACCACCGGCCTGGGAACCGGAATTGTTGTAGGGCGCGTTGCCCTGAGCGAGGGCGGAGCCCGCGAGCAGCGTCAGCGAGGCGGCGGCCAGCAGCAGTTTCTTCATGATCGAATCCCGGCTCTAAGACAGTCGCAGGCGAGGCGTCGCCCGTCGTCTGGAGCGGTGCCGCTGCGTCGGAAAATAAGCGGCTGAGAGGAGACTTGGTTCCCCGATCCCGCGATTCGGAGGTGGATGATTGCTTGCCGGGGTCCGACAGCCTATTGCGCGCCCTGTCCCGGCGCGACCGCGATCGGGGTGCGTTCGGGAGGGGGCGGCTTTGGCCAGCAGCGGTTCGGCCTATCTGCTCCTCGACGTTGCCGGCACGCCCTGCGCCCTGCCCCGCGCCGCGGTCTCCGAGATCCTGCCGCTGCCGGACCTGCACAATCCCCCGACTACCGGCGGCTGGCTCGCCGGTTTCCTCAATCTCGGCGGCGCGCCGATCCCGGTGATCGATCTCGCGCCGCTGCTCGGCCTGCGCCCGGCCGCCACGGAGCCGGGCCTGTACGCGCATCTGGTGCTGACCCGGGACGATGCGGTCGCCTACCTGGTCGACCGCGCCGCCGATCTGGTGATCGTGCCCGATTCCGCGATCCGGCCGGCCGAGGAGGCCGGCACCCTCAACGGCTGCGTGGCGGCCGAGCTCGTGATCGGCGACCGGCTCGTGCACGCCCTCGCCCCCGACGGCCTGCTGACCGCCCAGGAGCGGGCCCGGGTCGCGGCGCTGACGCAGGCCGCCGCCGAGCGCCTGGCCGCCCTGCCGCCCTCCGCCTGATCCCGCGATGCGGCGTCCCGTCCCTCCCCGCCCCGATCCGGGCGACGACCCGGCCTATGCCGGTCTGAAGGCACGGATCATCGCCCGCACCGGCCACCATTATTATATCGACAAGGACGAGCTCCTGATCGAGCGCCTGCGCCGGCGCTTCCGGGCCAATGCAGTCGCCGATTGCGCCGCCTACACCGCGCTCCTGGCCGACCGGTCCAAGGGCGAGGCGGAATGGGCCAATCTCGAGGCCGAGATCACCGTCGGCGAGACCTTCTTCTTCCGCTACGCCGAGCAGTTCCAGGCCCTGCGCGAGACCATCCTGCCGGCGCTGATCGCGGCGCGCAGCCTCGACCGCACCCTGCGGATCTGGAGCGCCGGCTGCTCCACCGGCGCCGAGCCCTATTCCCTGGCGATCCTGGTCCGCGAGGCCCTGGGCGACGCCCTGCCCGACTGGCGGATCGTGATCCTCGGCACCGATATCAGCGTCGAGGCGCTGGCGACCGCCCGGGCGGCCGAGTACGGGCGCTGGGCGCTCAGGACCATGCCGCCGGAGGAGAGGCTGCGCTACTTCACGCGCCTGCCCCCCGCCCCCGGGATCCGCCGCGAGGGGGGTTACGCCCTGCGGCCGGAATTCCGCGCGCTGGTGCGGTTCGAGCGCGGCAACCTCCTCAGCCTGGTCGAGCCCAAGAGCCCGCTAGAGCCCAAGAGGCCGCCCGGCGAGGGCTTCGACCTGATCCTGTGCCGCAACGTGCTGATCTATTTCGAGGCCGAGACGGTGGCCGCGGTGGTGCGCGGCCTCGGCCGAAGACTCCGGCCGGAGGGCTGGATGCTGCTCGGCCATGCCGAGCCGAACCCAAACTTCTCGGGGTTCCTCGATCCGGTCAGCCTGCCCGGCACCGTGGCCTACCGCCGCCTCGGTGACGTGACGCCACCCGTGCCGCGGCCGGTCTCGCCCGCCGTCGTGCCGGTGCCGCCGCGCGTTCGGCCCGTGGAAGAACCCTGCGCGGCGCTCGAGACCGTCGTCGCGACCCTGGCCCAGCCGCGCCCTCCCGCGGCGGACGCGCTTCCGCCGGCCGAGGCGGTCCCCGTTGACGCACCGGACGGCGACCTCGCGCAGATCCGGGCCCTCGCCGATTCCGGGGAGACCGGCGCCGCCTGGCGGGTGCTGCGGGGCGCCCTCGCCCGCGACCCGACCGATCCGGCTTTGCGCTTCTACGAGGGTCTGCTCGCCCACACGCTGGGCCGGGACGCCGAGGCCGAGCGGGCGCTGCGGGCGGCGCTCTACCTCGACCGGGGCTTCGTGATGGCCCATTACCATCTCGGCCTGCTGCTCATCGGGCTCGACCGTCCCGACGAGGCGGCCCGCGCCCTCGACAACGCCATCGCCCTCAGCCAAGCGCTGGGGCCGAACACGCTCCTGCTCGAGGGCGACGGCGCGGCGGCCGGCGAGATCGCCGCCGGGGCGGCCGCGGCCCGCGCCGGGCTCGGGCCCCATCGCGGCGCAGACACCGGGAGTCCCTGATGGACGCGCGCCAGAGCGCACCGAAGCACGGCACCCGGCCCAGAACCGAGCGGGACATCCGGGCCGAGCGCGCCGCGTCCCTGGCGCGGCGGAGCGCCGCCGCGGCGGGGCCCGAGATCGGGATCGACCACCTCGTCTGCGCCTGCGGGTCCGAGCGCTACGGGATTCCCCTCGCCGCGGTGGCGCAGGTGCTGCCGATGCGCCCGTGCACGCCGATGCCCGGGGCGGTGCCGGCTTTGCTCGGCCTGATCGCCCTGTCGGGCCGGATCGTCGGTGTCGTCGGCCTCGCCCGGGCCCTCGGCCGGCCGGAAGCCCCGCCCGAGGGCGAGAGCGGGGGCGGCCATCTCGTCGTGCTGCGCGGCGGCCAGCCGCAATCCGTCGCCCTGGCGGTGGATCGGGTTCTGGGGATCGCCGCCGCCCCGGGACCGTCCGCCGCAGGGATTGCGGAGGATGCGGATCCCGCCGGGTTGGGCAACGCGGCCGCTTCGGGGTATGCCCCCGCTTCGGCCCGCGACGGCCGACCGGATTTCGTCGTCGTCGACCTCCCCCGCCTCCTGCGCCGCGTACTGCCCTAAGTCCCGTCCGCGCGCCCCTCCACCGGAGCCAGCCCCGACCGTGACGTTCTCGATCGGAAGACGCATCCTCCTCGGCTTCGGCGCCGTCACGGTGGTGATCGTGGCGCTCGGCTTCTACGCGCTGGAGCAGATCGGGTCGGTGCGCGACACGACCGACGCCATCGTCCGGCGCGACATGGCGGTGCTGCGCCAGCTCGACGATCTCGGCAACCAGGCCCGCGACCTCGGGCTCCTGCGCCGCAACGCCGTGATCGGGATGCTGTCGCAGGCGCAAGGGCGGCCGGCACGCGCCGAGGACACCGTGGCCGCCTGGCGCCGGACCGCCGCCGAGGTCGAGAGCGGCCTCGCCGCCACCATGCAACTCGCCGGCGAGTACCGGACGCGCTCGATCACCGCCGAGCGCAACGCCGCCTGGGACCGGATCGCCACGGCGGCGGCCGAGGTGCAGCGCTCCTTCCAGGAGGTGCGAAGCGTGAGCGAGGCGCAGTTCGCCGCCATCGCCAAGCAGGATCTCCCCGCCGTCGAGGCGCGCAACGACGAGATCAGCCGTCTGCAGGCGCCGTTCCTGGGCGGCATCACCAACCTGCGCACCCTGCTCGACGGCAGCATGGCCCTGGGGCAACGCGCCGCCCACGAGGTCTACGAGCGCTCGCGCCTGTCGATCTACCTGACGCTGGCTGCCGCGGTGCTGCTGGCGGTGCTGGTCACTTGGATGATCCGCCGCGCGGTGGTGCGCCCGCTGGAGACCGTGATGGCCTTCGTCGAGCGGGTCGGCGACGGCGACCTGTCGGGGAAGCTCGGCATGCAGGGCGGCGACGAGATCGCCCGTCTCGGGCGTACGCTGGACGCGATGGTGGACAACCTGTCCGACCTCGCCCGGACCAACCGCGCCGCCACCGCCGACCTCAACGCCGCCGCCGCCGAGATCCGCGCCTCCGCCCAGCAGCAGGCGGCTTCCGTCGAAGAGCAGTTCGCCGCCGTCCAGGAAACCGCCGCCACGGTGGACGAGATCACCCATTCCGGCGCCCAGATCGGCAAGCGCGCCACCGAGGTCATCGCCACCGCCCAGGCCACCGCCCAGACCTCGCGGCAGGGCCTGCGCGCGGTCTCCGACACCGCCAAGGCCATGGACGCGATCCGCGAGCAGGCCGAGGCGGTCGCCGGCAACATCGTCAGCCTGTCGGAGAAGACCCAGACGATCGGCGACATCATCGAGACGGTCAACGACATCTCCGAGCGCACGCATCTGCTCGCGCTCAATGCCGCGATCGAGGCGGCGGCGGCCGGCGAGAGCGGGCGCAGCTTCGCGGTGGTGGCCTCCGAGATGAAGCTCTTGGCCGATCAAGCGAAAGCGGCCACCGGCCAGGTCCGGGGGATTTTGGGCGAGATCCAGCGGGGCATCAACACGTCGGTGATGCTGACCGAGGAGGCGGTGAAGCGCGCGGCTTCGGGCAAGACGCGCTCGGACACGACGCAGCGGACGATCGAGGAGATCACGGCGCGGGTGGAGGAGAACGTGCAGACGTTCCAGCAGATCGTGGCCTCGACCAACCAGCAACAGTTGGGGATCGAGCAGGTGATGGGGGCGCTGCAGAACATCCGGCAGGCCAGCCAGCAGACGGCGGCCGGCACCCGGGAGGTCGAGGCGGCCTCGGCCAACCTCACGGACCTCGCCCAGGCGCTGATGGCCCTGGCCGAACGCTACCGGCACTGAGGGCGGGCGCCGCCTTGCCCGCCGACATCCGCCAGCTCCTGCTCGCGGCCTTCGAGGTCGAGCACCGCGAGCACATCACGGCGATCCGGGCCGCGCTCGGAAGCGCCACCCCGGACTGGAACGACGTGTTCCGCCGCGCCCACAGCCTGAAGGGCGCCGCCCGGGCCGTCGACCTGCCCCCCGTGGAGGCCGTCGCCCATCGCCTGGAGACGCTGTTCGAGCGGGTCCGCACGGGCGCGCAGGCCCTCGACCGTGCCGCCGCCAACGCCGTCCAGCTCGCCCTCGACCGGATCGAGACCTACGTTTCCGGCCTTCAGGACGGCACCGGGCCGGACATGCCCGCCGACGCCCTGTCGGCCCTGGGCCAATGCCTCGGCCTGTCCGAGGAGGCGCCGAAGGCCCCGCCGCCGCCCGCCGCTGCGCCACCCACCGAACCCCCTGCCCCGCCCGCCCCGGCACCGGCTCCCGAGCCGATCGAGTCCGGTGCCGCGATCCTGCGCGTGCCCGGAGAGGCCGTGGAAGCCCTGGCCCGGGCGAGCCACGACCTGACCAGCACCCTGGCGGCCCAGGCTCCTGCGGCCGAGGGTCTGGCGCGCCTCGCCCGGCTCGCCCGGGACATGCGCGCGGGCGCCGAGGCGCTGGCCGCCAGATCCGATGCGGACGGGTCGGACTTGCGGGCGCTGGCGACGCGTCTCGGCGGCTTCGCCCGGGAGGCCGCGGAGCTGTCCCGGCGCCAGGCCGCCGCGACCAGCGCGGTCGAGGGCGCGGCGTTCCGCGTCCGCGCCGAGGCCGAGCGCCTCGCCCTGGTGCCGGCCGAGACCGTGCTCGGCCCCCTTGCCCGCTCGATCCGCGAGACCGCCCGGGAACAGGGCCGCGACGTCGATCTCGACCTGCGCGGCCTCGATTTGCCGGTGGAGCGCGGACTGCTCCAGGCCCTGAAGGACCCGCTGCTGCACGCCCTGCGCAACGCCCTCAGCCACGGCTGGCAGAGCCCGGACGTGCGCCGCGCCGCCGGCAAGCCCGAGGCCTTGGCGCTCGGGCTGGAGGTGGCGGTGCGCGGCGCGCGCCTCCAAGTTACCGTGCACGATGACGGGCCAGGGCCGGACCTGCCCCGCATCGCCGCCACCGCCCGCGCCCGCGGGCTGCTCGCCCCCGGGGAGGACGCCGATCCCGAGACCCTGCTGCGGCTCGTGTTCGAGCCCGGCTTCTCCACCGCGGAGGCGGTCGATACCCTGTCGGGGCGCGGCTACGGCCTGTCGGTGGCCGCCGACGCGGCCCGCCAGCTGCTCGGCAGCGTCCGCCTGGAACCCCGCGAGCCCACCGGCACCGCGCTCGTCTTCAGCCTGCCGCTCTCCGCGGCCCGCCGCAGCCTGCTGCTGGTCGAGGCGGCCGGCCGCACCTACGCCCTGCCGGGCGGCGCGGTGGAGCGCCTGCTGCGCCTCGACCGGGCCGAGCTGCCCCTCGCCCTGGGCCGCACGATCCTGCGGGTCGGCGAGGGCGAGGCGGCCACGAACCACCCGGTCACCGATCTCACCGAGATTTTGGGACAGACACCGAATGCCGCCGATCAGGAACCGGCGATCCTGACCGCGGTGCTGCTCCGGGCCGGCGGCGGCCGCCTGGCGCTCGGGGTCGACCGCTTGCACGATGTCCGCGCGCTGCTGGTCCTGCCCGCCCCGTCCTTCGGGGCCGATCCCGGCCTGATCGCCGGCACCGCAGTTCTGCCCGGCGACGTGCCGGTGCTGGTCCTGGACCCCGACGGCCTCGCCGCGCGGGCCGCGGCGTCATCGGCCGGGCTTCCCGCCGGAACGATGACGCAGGCTCCACGTTCGACGACCGCGCCCCGCGCCGCCGCGCGGGCGACCATCCTGGTCGTCGACGATTCGATCACCACCCGGACCTTGGAGAAGGGCATCTTGGAAGCCGCCGGCTACCGCGTGGTCGTCTGCGTCGACGGTCAGGACGCCCTCGACCGGCTGCGCGCCGAGATCGAACCTGTGAATCTGGTGCTCGCCGACGTGGAGATGCCCCGCCTCGACGGCTTCGGGCTGCTGAAGGCGCTGCGGGCCGACCCCCGGTTCGCCCGGCTGCCGACGATCCTGATGACGTCGCGCGGGGATGCCGCGGACGTGTCCCGTGGCCTCGACCTCGGGGCGGACGCCTACCTGACCAAGCAGAAATTCGATCAGCGCCAGCTGCTCGACACGATCGGACAGCTGCTATGACGCCGGTCCGGGTGATGCTGGTCGAGGACAGCCTCGTCGTGCGCGAATTGCTGCGCTACATCGTCTCGCGCGATCCCCGGCTGGAGCTGGTGGCCGCGGTGGCCTCGGGCGAGGACGCGCTGGCCACCCTCCCGGTCGCGCGGCCGGACGTGATCTCGATGGATATCCGCCTGCCCGGCATCGACGGCCTGGAGACCACGCGCCGGATCATGGCCGAGCAGCCGACCCCGATCGTCGTGGTCGCCGATTCGGTCGAGGATTCCTCGCTCCGGATCTCCATGAACGCCCTGCGGGCCGGCGCCCTCTCGGTGGTCGAGAAGCCCGTGGCCACGACCCATGCCGGCTACGAGGCGGTGGCCGACCAGATCTGCACCCAGCTGCGGATCATGGCCCAGGTCCCGGTGATCCGGCGGCGGCCGATCGGCACCGAATGGGCCGGACGGACCAGTCTGGCCGACTTCGCCGCGCCGGCCGACTTGGCCGGGCAGGCGCCCAGCTTGCTGGCGATCGGTGCCTCGACAGGCGGGCCGCCGGCCCTGGCCCGGGTGATCGGCGCCCTGCCGAAAACATTTCCGCTGCCGGTGCTGGTGGTCCAGCACATGGGCGCGGCCTTCATGGAGGGCTTCGCCAACTGGCTCGACAGCGTCGTCGCCCTGCCGGTCTCGCTGGCGCGGGACGGGGCGCGCGCGGAACCCGGCCACGTCTACGTGGCACCCGGTGACCGCCACCTCGAGATCGGCACCGGCCGGGTGATGCGGGTGGTCGAGACCGAGCCCGTCTCCGGCCAGCGCCCGGCCGCCACGGTGCTGTTCCGCTCGCTGGCGCGCCAGGTCGGCGCCTCGGGGATCGGCGTGCTGCTCACCGGCATGGGCGAGGACGGCGCGGTCGGGCTGGCCGACATGCACCGGGCCGGCGCCCAGACCGTGGCCGAGCACGAGAGCACCGCGGTGGTCTACGGCATGCCGGCGGCGGCGGTGCGGCTCGGCGCCGCCCGCGCGATCCTGCCCCTCGACCGGATCGGCGACCACGTCCTGCGGCTGGCCGACCCGGGGGCGCGGCCGTGAGCCGGAGCGAGGCCGGGGCCCAGGACGGGCCCGCCCGGATCCTGCTGGTGGAGGATTCGGAGACCCAGGCCCTGGAGCTGCGCCTCCTGCTGGAGGCCCACGGCTTCGCGGTGGAGCGCTGCCCCTCGGCCGAGGCCGCCCTCGACCATCTCAACCGCAGCCAGCCCGACCTCGTGGTGGCGGATTACCACCTGCCCGGCATGGATGGCGACGAGCTGATCCGCCAGATGCGCCTGTCCCTGCGCACCCGGGCCCTGCCGGTGCTGATGCTCACCGGCGGCGGCGGCGGCGAGCGGAAGGGCCTGGAGAGCGGCGCCGACGCCTACCTGCCGAAATCCGCCGACCGCGACCTGATGATCCTGCGCATCCGCGCCCTGCTGCGCGAGCGCCGGCCCTCCGCCGAGGGCGAGGGGCCGGGTGCCGCCGCGTTCCGGCGCGGGCGGATCCTGGTGATCGACGGCAGCCTGACCTACCGGACCTTCCTGGCGGGCCTGCTTGGGCAGGAGGGCCACCATGTCGCCACCGCCGACGGGCCGGAGGCGGCGCTCGCGGCCCTGGACGGGGTCGGCGAGGATGCGTTCGACTGCGTGACCGTGGACCTGCTCGGCCACGCCTATGACGGCCTGACCCTGTGCCGGGCGATCAGCCAGCGCCGCTCGGGCCAGGCGGCCGGCGCCGGCTTCCATCTCGTCGGCATCGCCGGCAGCGATCCGGCCAAGGACTTTCTGGTCGAGGCCTTCGCGGCCGGCGCCGACGACGTGGTCTCGAAGACCGATGCCGAGGTGCTGGCCCTGCGGGTCCGCGGCTTTGTCCGCCGCCGCCTGCTGGAGGAGGACGACCGCCGCATCGCCGGCCAGTTCGGCGAGCGCGAGCGGGCGGTGGAGCGCGCCCGCGCCGAGGCCGAGGCCTCCGAGGCGCGCGCCCGCCTCGCCGACGCCCTGGAACGGGCCAACCGCGACCTCGCCGACGCCAACCGCCAGATCACCGAGGCCCAGGCCAAGCTGGTCCAGGCCGCCAAGATGGCCTCCCTCGGCGAGCTGGTCGCCGGCATCGCCCACGAGATCAACAACCCCCTGGCCTTCATCCTGGCCCACCAGGGTACGGTCGAGCGCCTGCTCAACGAGCTGCCCGATGCGGCCCCGGAGGCGGCCGTCCGCGCCCTCGACAAGGCCCGCCAGCGGGTCGGCTCGATGCGGATGGGGCTGACCCGGATCCAGGACCTCGTGCTCAACCTGCGCAAGTTCTCCCGCCTCGACGAGGGCGAGCGGGCCTTGGTCAACGTGCCCGAGGCGATCGAGACCGTGCTGGCGCTGATCCAGCACAAGCTCGGCGACCGGATCGCGGTGGAGCGCAGCTTCGCCGGCCGGCCTGAGATCCACTGCACCCCGGCGCTGCTCAACCAGGTGGTGATGAACATCCTCGGCAACGCCGCCGACGCCATGCCGGAGGGCGGCATGATCCGGATCGACACCGTCTCGAGCCCGGAGGTCGACGAGATTCGGATCAGTGATACTGGTCCTGGTATCCCGGAAGACCTGCGCGAGAAGATCTTCGAGCCATTCTTCACGACAAAGCCCGTGGGTTCAGGCACCGGCTTGGGTCTTGCGATTGCCTACAGCGTCGTTCAGGCGCATAGCGGCTCGCTCACCGTGGAGGCGGCGCCGGACGGGGGAGCCTGCTTCGTGATCGGCATTCCGCGGCAGGCGGCCAACGCATGAGTGAAGGCACGGCAATTCGAGCATTCTCCTCCGCGATGGACACCGGTTCGGTGACGGATACGCATTCTCAGAACGGATCTCGGGCCGGGTTCGAGGGCCCCAGCGGGACAATCCTGGCCGTCGATGACGAGCCGGACATCCTGATCGCCTTGGAGGACCTGTTCGAGGACTCCTACCGGGTTCTGACCACCTCGAACCCGAACGAGGCGCTCGAGATCCTGCACGCCGAGCCCGACATCGCCGTGGTCCTGTCGGACCAGCGCATGCCCGGCCTCACCGGCGACGCGCTGCTGGCCGAGGCCCGCGCCTTCCACGACGCCCAGGCGATCCTGCTCACCGGCTACGCCGACATCACCGCGGTGATCGCGGCCCTCAACCGTGGCGGCATCGTCGGCTACGTCACCAAGCCCTGGGACGCGAGCCTGCTGCGCTCCACGGTCCGGCAGGCCTTCGAGCGCCACCGCCTGGGCCGCGACCTCGCCACCGAGCGGGCGCTGTTGCGCGGGCTCCTCGACCACGCCCAGGATGCGATCAGCTTCAAGGACGCGGACGGCCGGTTCGTGCGGCTTAACGCCCGCAAGGCGACCCTGCTCGGCCGGGACGTGTTCAACTGCCTCGGGCAGCGCGAGGGCGACCTCCTTGGCGCGCAGGGCGGCGCCGTGGCCGAGGCGGATGCCGCCGCGATCCGCTCCGGAACGGTCGCCGAGAGCCTGACCAGCGAGGGCCCGGTCGGCGCCGAGCAATGGAGCCACGTGACCCGGGTGCCGATCCGCGACGCCGGCGGCGCGGTCAGCCACCTCGCGGTGATCGAGCGGGACGTCACCGAGCAGCGGACCCTGGAGGCGCGGCTGCGCCAATCCGACAAGATGCAGGCGCTCGGCACCCTGGCCGGCGGCATCGCGCATGATTTCAACAACCTGCTGACCGCGATCCTCGGCAGCCTGGAACTCGCCGCCCCCAAGGTCGCCGAGCTGCCGCGGGTGCAGCGCCTGATCGAGAACGCTCGCGGCGCGGCCGAGCGCGGCGCCTCGCTGACCAAGCGCCTGCTGAGCTTCAGCCGCGCCCACGACCTTCAGGCCCGGGCCACCGACGTGAACGCCCTGATCGCCGGGATGAGCGACCTGTTCGGCCGCAGCCTCGGCGGCTTGGTCACCGTCCGGACCGAGCTGGGCGACGACCTGGCCGCCGTCCAAGTCGATCCGGACCAGCTCGAACTCGCCGTGCTCAACCTGTGCATCAACGCCCGGGACGCGATGCCGGACGGCGGCACGATCACCGTCGCCACCCGGCGCCTCGACATCGCGGGTGATCCCGAGATCGCCGACGGCTCCTATCTCGGCGTCAGCGTCACCGACGAGGGCACCGGCATCCCGGACGAGATCCTGCGCCGGGTCTGCGAGCCGTTCTTCACCACCAAGGCGGTGGGCCAGGGCACGGGCCTCGGCCTCGCCATGGTGTTCGGCCTCGCCCAGCAATCGAAGGGGCGGCTCGCCATCGAGAGCGAGGTCGGCCGCGGCACGCGGGTCGAGCTCGCCCTCCCCTTCGCGGCCGAGGCGCCCGAGCAGGCGGCCCGCGCCCCAGGGGACGCCCCGGTGGCGGCCCGGTCGGCGCGGATCCTGGTGGTCGACGACGACCCGCAGGTCCGGCACGTCACGGCCTCGTTCCTCACCGGCTTCGGTCACGACGCCACCGAGGCCGGCGACGGCGAGACCGCGCTCCAATCCTTCGCGCCCGGCCGGTTCGACCTGATCGTCGCCGACCTCGCCATGCCGGGCATGAGCGGCATCGAACTCGCCGCCGCGATCCGCGACCGCGACCCCAGCCTGCCGGTCCTGATCCTCACCGGCCATGCCGAAGCGATGCAGATCCCCGACGACCTGCCGGTCCTGACCAAGCCGTTCCGCTCGGCCGACCTAGCGAACCGGGTCTCGGATCTTCTGGATGGTGCTGATCCGGGGCGGGGGTGACCTAATCCGTCATTGCGAGCGTGGCGAAGCAAGCCGGTGATCCGCTACGTTTTGGGAGCGCGCGCCGCCCTGGGTTGCTTCGCTGCGCTCGCAATGACGGGGCGGATGGGAACCACCCCGTTGCCGGCTCATTGACCCTCCACGGAGCCTCGTTGCTCCGGGTTACGAACGTGGAGGTGAACCATGAGCAATCACGGTATCTTCCCAGGCAGGCGGCGCGATGCCGACCCGGATCAGGACGATCCGCCCAACAAGAATCAGCAGGGATAGGGGTTTCGGAACCGCGACGCGGTCGAGTTCCCGGTCAGTCCGACACTGACCGCCAAGGGTGAGCTCCCGCAACGATCCGAAACGTGGACCCTGCTTCAGACCCGTCGGCGCAAGCCGGCGGGTTCTTTTTTGACCGCTCTTCAGAACGAAGAAGCCGCCCCGGATGACCCGGGGCGGCTTCTTTCAAACGCGATCGGCTGAGCTGTTGTGGCTCAGGCCGCCTCGGCGACCTCGATCTGGCCCGAATCCTTGCCGCGGGCGTCGACGTCGCGCTCGACGAACTCAATCACGGCGAGCGGGGCGTTGTCGCCCTTGCGGAAGCCGGCCTTCATGATGCGGAGGTAGCCGCCCGGACGACCGGCGTAGCGCGGGCCGATCACGGCGAAGAGCTTCTTGACCATGTCGGCATCGCGCAGCTGCGCCATGGCGAGACGGCGGGTGTGGACGCTGTCGATGCGGCCGAGGGTGACCAGCTTCTCGACCACGGGACGCAGGTCCTTGGCCTTCGGCAGGGTGGTGACGATCTGCTCGTGCTTCAGCAGGGCGACCGACATGTTGGCGAACATCGCCTTGCGATGCTCGGCGGTGCGGTTGAAGCGACGGCCGCGATAACCGTGACGCATGGTGCTGGCTTCCTTCTCTTCTCGGCCGCCGTGCCACGGTACGGCCGGGCGCCTCATCGAGGCTGTTGTTATCCGCGTAACCCCGCGGCGGGAACTCCAACCCTAAACCCTCATCCTGAGGTGCTGCGCAGCAGCCTCGAAGGAGCGCTCCAGGGATCGCGATGGTCGCTGGAGGCCTCCTTCGAGGCCTCCGCTTCGCTCCGGCACCTCAGGATGAGGGCGGAGCGTGGACGTCGGACCTAGTAATGCTCTTCGAAGCGCTTGGCGAGATCTTCGATGTTCTCCGGCGGCCAGCCGGGGATGTCCATGCCCAGGTGCAGGCCCATGCCGGCCAGCACTTCCTTGATCTCGTTGAGCGACTTGCGGCCGAAGTTCGGAGTCCGCAGCATCTCGCCTTCGGACTTCTGGATCAGGTCGCCGATGTAGACGATGTTGTCGTTCTTCAGGCAGTTCGCCGAACGGACCGACAGCTCCAGCTCGTCGACCTTCTTGAGCAGCGCCGGGTTGAAGGGCAGCTGCGGCGCGAGCGGCGCGGCCTCTTCCTTGCGCGGATCCTCGAAGTTCACGAAGACCTGCAGCTGGTCCTGGATGATCCGCGCTGCGTAGGCGAGCGCGTCCTCCGGGCCCACGGCGCCGTTGGTCTCGATAGTCATCGTCAGCTTGTCCTTGTCGAGATCCTGGCCCTCACGGGTGGTCTCGACGCGGTAGCTGACCTTGGTCACCGGGGAGAACAGCGAGTCCACCGGGATCAGGCCGATCGGCGCATCCTCGGGGCGGTTGCGCTCGGCCGGGACGTAGCCCTTGCCGGTGGCGACCGTGAACTCCATGCGGATCTCGGCGCCGTCGTCCAGCGTGCAGATCACCAGCTCGGGGTTCAGGATCTGGATGTCGCCGACCGTGCCGATATCGCCGGCCGTGACGGTGCCCGGGCCGGTCTTGCGCAGGGTCATGCGCTTGGGCGCATCGGTCTGCGACCGGATCGCGATGGTCTTGATGTTCAGGACGATGTCGGTGACGTCCTCGCGGACGCCCGGGATCGAGGAGAACTCGTGCAGCACGCCGTCGATCTGCACCGAGGTCACGGCCGCGCCCTGGAGCGAGGACAGGAGCACGCGCCGCAGGGCGTTGCCGAGCGTGGTGCCGAAGCCGCGCTCAAGCGGCTCGGCCACGACCGTGGCGACCCGCTTCGGGTCGTCGCCGGTCGAGACCTGCAGCTTGTTCGGCTTGATCAGTTCCTGCCAGTTCTTCTGAATGACCACGATCCTACCTCTCGTCCATGCTCGGGATCCGCGACGCCCGTCCCCGCGCTTCGGCCGCCCGGCGCCGCCCCCTGGCGCCCCGAACGGTCCCTGAATGCAAAGTCTATTACTCGCCGCCGACCCAGAGGGCCGGCACGAAGCGGTAGCCCGCCCCATCCCGGTCCACATAGCCCAGCGCCGGGAATTCGAGATGCGCCCCGGCGATGAAGGTCCGGTCGCTGGCGACCTCGTCCATGATGGCCTTGCGCGTCGCCCGCGCCTGGTCGCCATCGACGTCGAATCCGACACCCGCTTCCGGGTTCTTGAACTGGATCGCGGGCAGGTGCACCACATCCGTCCACATCAGCAGCGACTGTCCACCGGAGACGATGCGGAAACCGCAATGTCCCGGGGTGTGGCCCGGCAGGTGGACCGCCGTGATGCCCGGCAGCACCTCGCCGCCCCGATGCTCGCGCATCCGCTTGGCGTAGGGCGCCACCGCCTTGCGGGCGCCCTCGAAATACGGCTTGGCCTCATCCGGCGCCCGGGAGAGCGCTTCGTCGGTGAGCCAGTGGGCCGTCTCGTCGGCGTGGACCACGATCTCGGCGTTCGGGAACCGGGCCGCCCCGTTCGTCACCAGACCGCCGACATGGTCGGGATGCAGGTGCGTGACCAGGACGGTCTCGATCCCCTCCGGCTTGACGCCGGTGAGCGCCAGGGCCGCGCCGGCCCGCCCGAGGGTCTCGGCCGGAGCGCTCTCGCCGTAGCCCGTATCGATCAGCACCGGCTTGCGGCCGGCGCCGGTGATCAGGAAGGCGTTCAGCGTGATCTTGGGCTGCTCGGTGCGGAAGCCCGCGACCTGCAGCTTGCCGGCTTCGTCCTTCGGGATCCCCGTGACGAGATCGAGGCTGGCCTGAAACCAGCCGTCGTTGAGCGCGGTGACCGTGAGGTCGCCGAGGTTCCAACGCAGCACGCCCGGAAGCGGCTTCGATCCCGTCATGAGCTTCTCCGTCAAACCAGTTGGTTCAGACCCGACGACGCTTGCGCGGACGGCAGCCGTTGTGCGGGATCGAGGTCACGTCGCGGATCGAGGTGACCGTGAAGCCCGCGGCCTGAAGGGCGCGCAGGGCCGACTCACGACCCGAACCCGGACCGGACACCTCGACCTCGAGGGTGCGCATGCCGTGCTCGGAGGCCTTGCGGGCGGCGTCCTCGGCGGCCACCTGGGCGGCATACGGCGTGGACTTGCGCGAGCCCTTAAAGCCCATCGCGCCCGCGGACGACCACGAGATCGTGTTGCCCTGCGCGTCCGTGATGGTGATCATCGTGTTGTTGAACGAGGCGTTCACGTGGGCGACGCCCGACACGATGTTCTTGCGTTCGCGCCGGCGGACGCGTTGCGGTTCCTTAGCCATTCTCGTCTCACTCTTCCTTCAAGCGCGCCCGTAATTCCAGGCGCTCGGGATTCTGTTTGGGACTGGGCCGGCGCGCCCGTGCAGGGCGGTCGAGCCTGCGCCGGGATCCGTGTGGGACACCCAGCGCGACGGAAAGAAGGCCGAGCGAAGCACGGCCTTCCAAGGACGAAAAATTACTTCTTCTTGCCGGCGATCGGCTTCGCCTTGCCCTTGCGGGTGCGGGCGTTGGTGTGGGTGCGCTGGCCGCGGACCGGCAGCTGCTTGCGGTGACGCAGGCCGCGATAGGCGCCCAGATCCATCAGGCGCTTGATGTTCATCGAGACTTCGCGGCGCAGGTCGCCCTCGACGATGTAGTCGCGGTCGATCGTCTCGCGGATCTGAAGCACCTCAGCGTCGGTGAGCTGGTTCACCCGGCGCTCGGCGGGGATGTTCACCTTCTGGGTGATCTCCTCGGCCTTCTTGGCGCCGATACCGTGGATGTACTGGAGCGCGATGACGACGCGCTTGTTGGTCGGGATGTTGACGCCTGCGATACGGGCCATGATCACGCTCCATATGAGGCCCGGAAACCGGGCGGTGCTCGCGCGCGTCCGGTGGAGGCCGGCCCCTGCGCGCGCCAAACGACAACGTGGCCCGGGGGCGGCCCTGGACAGGGCACCTCGGACCAGCGATCGATTGGACGAAGGACGGCCTGCTAGCGTGCGCAGGACCATATGTCAACGACGCGTGAACGATCGGCCGTGCCGCCATGCGTCGCGCGCGGACCGGACAGGGATCCACCCAGGAGTACAGATGTCGGTTCTGACCAGCGACGGCGCCACCCTGCGGGCCTTCGCCGATTCGGTCCTCCGGGCGGCCGAGGAGAATGCCGAGGAGGTCACGCCCGTGATTCTGGCGGTGACCGGCGGGGTCCTCACGGAGGCCGAGCCCGGCTCGATCGCGTTACAGGAGGAGGATGACGGCCCCGGCCTGCTCTGGGCCACCTTCGCCGGCCGCCGGATGGTGTTCCGCTACAACGGCATGACCGCGATGGTCGAGCTGCGCGACGGCCGCACCGACGGCAACCCTACTCGCCTCTTCGGCCGCCGGGCGCTGCCGATGGATGTCGTGAACTTTTTTGGGGCGCTGCGGGCGGAACGGCGGGCCGAGCGCTGACGCGGCTGTCTCAGCGGAAGCGCTGGCTCTGGAACCGGCAATAGCCGCCTGTATTCCGGTAGCCCGCCGGGCAGCGGCGAACACAGGCCCCCGCTGCGTACTTGAGCGGCGGCCGACACGCGTTCCGGAAGCGCTTCTCGCCGTACACGAAGGCTTGCGCCGGGCTCTGCGCTGCAGCCGGGAGCGGTGTCACCACGATGGCGACCAAGAGCAGGCTCACGGGGATGCGGAGGACGGTCATGGAGGGGGCTCCCGGTCGGGTCTGCCCCTCAACCTCCGACTTGAACTGAGGTTCACCGATGGATCCGCCGGCAGGCCGCTCAAAGCCGTGCCGTGCCGGCGATCTGTCAGGACGCAACGCGTTCCGCGTGCGGCTCCAGCAGTCCCATGATCTCGGCGGTCACCGTATCGATCGGCTGCATGCCGTCCACGGTCTGGAGCAGGCCGGTCTTGGCGTAATAGTCGGAGAGCGGCGCCGTCTGGGCCCGGTAGGCCTCCAGGCGCTGCTTGAACACCTCGGGGGTGTCGTCCTTGCGCACCGCCTGGCCGCGGGCCTGGGTCTCGGCGGCACGCTTCTCGATGCGCCCGACCAGCGCGTTCTCGTCGACCTTGAACTCGATGACCGCGTCGAGGTCCATGCCCTTGCCGGCCAGCATGGAGCTGAGCGCCTCGGCCTGGGCGACGGTGCGAGGGAAGCCGTCGAGGATGAAGCCGCCCTTCGCGTCGGGCTCCTCGATCCGGTCGGCGACGATGCCGACCACGATCCGGTCGGAGACCAGGCCGCCCGATTCCATCACGGCCTTGGCCTCCCGGCCCACCGGCGTGCCGGCAGCCACCGCGGCGCGCAGCATGTCGCCCGTGGACAGCTGCGGGATGCCGAAGCGCTGTACGATCCGCTCGGATTGCGTCCCCTTCCCCGCGCCGGGGGGGCCGAGCAGAATGATGCGCATGGCGTTGTCCTCGTCCGGCCCGACTCTCTCCGGGCCCAAGCGGCGGGTGGCGAAACCTCCCCGGCATCGCCCGTCTCATGTTTTTCTAGCCGGTCCCGTGCCGGGAGGCATCCGGACCTTTTGGTCAGAGGCGGGCGCGTCGGTGGCGTCGTCCCGCCTCTGTAACAGGGTCAGCGGCGGCGTTGCGTGGTCGAGGCGCCACGCAGCTTGGCCTTCTTCACGAGGCCCTCGTATTGATGGGCCATCAGGTGCCCGTGGATCTGGGCGACCGTATCCATGGTCACCGAGACCACGATCAGCAGCGAGGTGCCGCCGAAGCCGAGGCTCGCCGAGGCGTAGGACGACAGGATTTCCGGGCACAGGCAGACCAGGGTCAGATACAGGGCGCCGATCACCGTGATCCGGGTCAGGACCTTGTCGATGAAGGCCGCGGTGCGCTCGCCCGGCCGGATACCCGGGATGAAGCCGCCGTGCTTCTTCAGATTATCCGCGGTCTCCTGCGGGTTGAACACCACCGCCGTGTAGAAGAACGTGAAGAAGATGATCAGCGCCGCATAGAGCGCCATGAACAGCGGTGTCCCATGGCCCAGATAGGCGGTGATGGTACCCAGCCAGCCGGTGCTGCCCCCGTTCGCCGAGAAGCTCGCCGCGGTCGCCGGCAGGAGCAGCAGCGACGAGGCGAAGATCGGCGGGATCACGCCCGAGGTGTTGAGCTTGAGCGGCAGGAACGAGGTCTGGCCCTCGTACATGCGATTGCCGACCTGGCGCTTCGGGTAGTTGATCAGGAGCCGGCGCTGAGCGCGCTCCATGAACACGATGAAGTAGACCAGCACCACGGCGGCCACGGCGACGCCCAGGATGATCAGCGGCGAGAGCGCGCCGGTGCGGCCCAGCTCAAGCGCGCCCGCGATCGCCACGGGCAGATGGGCGACGATACCGGCGAAGATGATCAGCGATGAGCCGTTGCCGATGCCCCGCGAGGTGATCTGCTCGCCGACCCACATCAGGAACAGCGTGCCGCCGGTCAGCGTGATCACGGTCGAGGCCAGGAAGAACGGGCCGGGATCGATGGCGGCCGACGAGCTTTGCAGGCCGATGGCGATGCCCCAGGACTGCACCAGCGCCAGCACCACCGTGAGGTAGCGGGTGTACTGGTTGATCACCTTGCGGCCGGACTCGCCCTCCTTCTTCAGGGCCTCAAGGCTCGGGATCACCGAGGTGAGCAGCTGAACGATGATCGAGGCCGAGATGTACGGCATGATGTTGAGGGCGAAGATCGCCATGCGCTCGACGGCACCGCCGGAGAACATGTTGAACAGGCCGAGCACGCCGCCGGCCTGCTGCTGGAAGTTGCGGGCGAACTGCTCCGGATCGATGCCGGGAATCGGGATGTAGGTCCCGAGCCGGAACACCACGAGGGCGCCCAAGGTGAACCAGATGCGCTTCTTCAGCTCATCGGCCTTGGCGATCGCCCCGAAGTTGAGGTTGGCGGCAAGCTGCTCGGCTGCTGAGGCCATAAGCGTCGCGTCCTGGGAATGTCGCCGGGCCAAGCGTGCCCGGATGAAATGAAAACGGCGGCCCGCGTGGTCGCAGGGCCGCCGCTCGAAGGATCGGCTTAAAGGCTCCGCGGGGCCCGTGCAACGGGACCCTGCGTCGCTCTTAGGCCGGCCGTCAGGCCGTGGCCTCGGCCTTTGCGCCGCCACGGTGCGAAACACCCGTCGCGAACGCGACGGTCACCGAACCGCCGGCCTTCTCGACCGCCTCGATGGCGGACTTGGAGGCGCGGGTGACCTCGAAGCTGAGCTTCGCGGTCAGTTCGCCGACGCCGAGCAGCTTCACGCCGTCGCGGGGACGGGCGATGATGCCGGAAGCCACCAGGGTCTCGATCGTGACCGTCGCGGCCTTGTCGAGCTTGCCCGCGTCCACCGCCTCCTGGATCCGGCCGAGGTTCACCTCGTTCAGGTCCTGGGCGTAGAGGTTGTTGAAGCCGCGCTTCGGCAGGCGCCGATGCAGCGGCATCTGACCGCCCTCGAAGCCCTTGATGGACACGCCGGTCCGGGCCTTCTGACCCTTCACGCCGCGGCCGGCGGTCTTGCCCTTGCCGGAGCCGATGCCCCGGCCGACACGCATCCGATTCTTGGTTGCGCCCGGATTGTCGCTGATTTCGTTAAGCTTCATCGGTGCCTCCTCACGCCACGTCGCCGTGGACGCGCACGAGGTGCGCAACCTTGCGGATCATGCCGCGCACGGAGGGAGTATCCTCCAGCTCGGACACGCGGTGGAGCTTGTTGAGCTTCAGGCCGATCAGCGTCTGACGCTGGCTGGCCTCCTGGCGGATCGGCGAACCGATCTGCTCGATACGGACGGTCTTCTGTGCCATCGGACCCTCCCCTTACGCGACCGCAGCTTCGGACTGGTCGGCCGGATCGGCGTCGCGGCGACGGGCCTGGAGGCTCGACACCTTGATGCCGCGGCGGGCCGCCACGGAGCGCGGGCTGTCCTCGTTCTTGAGCGCCTCGAAGGTGGCGCGCACGAGGTTGTAGGGGTTGGACGAGCCGAGCGACTTGGCGACCACGTCCTGCATGCCGAGGGTCTCGAACACGGCGCGCATCGGGCCGCCGGCGATGATGCCGGTACCCTGCGGAGCCGCGCGGAGGATCACCTTGCCGGCGCCGTGACGGCCGTTGACGTCGTGGTGGAGGGTCCGGCCCTCACGCAGCGACACCCGGATCAGGCCACGCTTGGCCGCCTCGGTCGCCTTGCGGATCGCCTCAGGCACCTCACGGGCCTTGCCGTGGCCGAAGCCGACGCGGCCCTTCTGGTCGCCGACGACGACGAGGGCTGCGAAGCCGAAGCGACGGCCACCCTTCACCACCTTGGCGACGCGGTTGATGTGGACGAGCTTGTCCACGAATTCGCTGTCGCGCTCCTCGCGCTCATCGCGGCGGCCGCGGCCCCCGCCTTCCCGTTCACGTGCCATGTTGTCTAACCTATCTCACTAGCGCGGATCCTCGGATCCGCTCGCTCGATTCCCCTCGCCGGAGACGGGAGGGAATGGCCGCGCGGGTATCATTCCGCGCGGAGAGAGTTCCTTAGAACTCCAGGCCGCCCTCGCGGGCGGCTTCGGCGACGGCCGCGACGCGGCCGTGGTAGATGTAGCCGGAGCGGTCGAAGATCACCTTCGTGACGCCCGCAGCCTTGGCGCGCTCGGCCACCAACTTGCCCACCGCCTTGGCGGCGGCGACGTCGGCGCCGGTCTTGAGTTCACCCTTGAGTGCCTTGTCGATCGACGAGGCGGCGGCCAGCGTCTTGCCGGCGACGTCGTCGATGACCTGCACGTAGATCTGCTTCGACGAGCGGAACACCGAGAGCCGCGGACGGCCGTTGGCGGCCGCCCGCAGCGCGCGACGGACGCGCGCCTTGCGGCGATCGAGGGCTTCGAGCTTGCGAGACATGATGCCCTCCTTACTTCTTCTTGCCTTCCTTGCGGAAGATGAACTCGCCCGCGTACTTCACGCCCTTGCCCTTGTAGGGCTCGGGTCCGCGGTAATCGCGGATCTCAGCGGCGACCTGACCGACCTGCTGGCGGTTGATCCCGGTGATCGTGATCTCGGTGGGCTTCGGGGTAACGATCGTGATCCCGGCGGGGATCGCGTATTCGATGTCGTGGCTGTAGCCGAGCGACAGCTTGAGGGCCTTGCCGGCCATCGCCGCACGATAACCGACGCCCGTGATCTCGAGCTTCTTCTCGAAGCCCTTCGACACGCCCTCGGCGATGTTGGCGATCTGGGCCCGCGACGTGCCCCAGAGGGACCGGGCGGGCTTCGACTGGTTGACCGGCTCGACCGAGATCGCGCCGTCCTTCATCTCCACGCTGACCAGCGTGGGGACATCGAACTGCAGCTCGCCCTTCGAGCCCTTCATCTTCACCGTCTGACCGGTGACGGTGGCGGTGACGCCGGCCGGCACGGGAACGGGCTTCTTGCCTACGCGAGACATGGGATAACCTCCTCCGTCCCGATCAGAATACGGTGCAGAGCACTTCACCGCCGACGTTGCGCTCGCGCGCCTCGTGGTCGGCCATGACGCCCTGCGGTGTGGAGACGATGGTGACGCCGAGGCCGTCGGCCACGTGCGGCAGATCACCGACAGACGAGTAGACCCGACGGCCCGGCTTCGACACGCGCTTGATCTCGCGGATCACCGGGCGACCGTCGTAGTACTTGAGCTCGATGGCGAACTCGGTGCGGCCGTTGCCGAGGTCGGTCGCCGCGTAGTCGCGGATGTAGCCCTCGGACTTCAGCACGTTCAGCACGTTGGCGCGCAGGCGCGAGCCGGGCGTCTGAACGACGTTGCGACGGCGCAGCTGGCCGTTGCGGATACGGGTGAGCATGTCACCCACGGGATCGTTGACCATGGGGACCTCCTTACCAGCTCGACTTGACCAGGCCGGGGATCAGGCCCCGGTTGCCAAGCTCCCGCAGCGCGATGCGCGAGATGCCCATCTTACGGTAGAACGCGCGCGGACGTCCGGTCATGCCGCACCGGTTCCGGATGCGGGTGGCGGACGAGTTGCGCGGCAGTTCCGCGAGCTTGAGGCGCGCCTCGAAGCGCTCCTCCATCTCGAGGGCATCGTTGTTGGCGATGTCCAGCAGCGCCTTACGCTTGGCCGCGAAACGCTTCACCAGCGTCTTGCGGGCCTCATTCTTCTCGACTGAGCTTTTCTTCGACATGTGGTCTATCTCCGGTGTCCGCGTATGAAGCGCGAGGGCCTCACTGCCGGAACGGGAACTGGAAGGCGGCGAGCAGTGCCTTGGCCTCGGCATCGGTCTGGGCGGTTGTCGCCACGACGATGTCCATGCCCCACATCTGTTCGGCCTTGTCGTAGGAGATCTCCGGGAACACGAGGTGCTCCTTGAGACCCAGGGCGTAGTTGCCGCGGCCGTCGAACGAGCGCGGGTTCAGGCCGCGGAAATCGCGGACGCGCGGCAGCGCGATCGTGATCAGGCGATCCATGAACTCGTACATGCGCTGCTTGCGCAGCGTCACCTTGCAGCCGATCGGCATGCCTTCGCGGACCTTGAAGGTCGCGATGGCCTTGCGGGCCCGGGTGATCACCGGCTTCTGGCCGGCGATGAGCGCGAGGTCACCGGCCGCCACGGTCGCCTTCTTGGAGTCCGCGGTGGACTCGCCGACGCCCATGTTGATGACGATCTTCTCGATCTGCGGGACCTGCATCGGGTTCTTGTACCCGAATTCCTCGATCAGCTTCTGGCGCACGACTTCGTCGTAGTGCTTGCGCAGGCGCGGGGTGTAGGCGTTCTTGTCGGCCTCAGCCATCGATCTGATCCCCCGTGCTCTTGGCGAATCGGACCTTGCGCCCGTCTTCGAGGATGCGGAAACCCACGCGGGTCGGCTTGCCGTTGGCATCGGCGACCGCGATGTTCGAGAGTTGGATGGCGGCCTCCTTGGAGATGATCCCGCCTTCCTGGTTCTGGGTCTGCTTCTGGTGCTTCTTGACCAGGTTGATGCCGCGCACGAAAGCCCGGCCTTCCTTCGGCAGAACCTGAATGACCTCGCCCGAGCGACCGGAGTCGCGACCGGTGAGTACGACGACCTTGTCGCCCTTCTTGATCTTGGCTGCCATCACAGCACCTCCGGCGCCAGCGAGATGATCTTCATGTGGTTGCGCGCGCGCAGTTCGCGCGGCACCGGTCCGAAGATGCGGGTGCCGATCGGCTCCTTCTGATTGTTGATCAGGACCGCAGCGTTCTTGTCGAAGCGGATCACCGATCCGTCGACGCGCTTCACGGCCTTGGCCGTGCGAACGACGACCGCCTTCATGACGTCGCCCTTCTTGACGCGACCGCGCGGGATCGCCTCCTTGACCGACACGACGATCACATCGCCAACGCCGGCATACTTCCGCTTCGACCCGCCGAGTACCTTGATGCACATCACACGGCGTGCACCAGAGTTGTCGGCGACGTCCAGATTCGTCTGCATCTGGATCACGTGCGTGACTCCTTGTTTCAGGCGGGTTTCCGCACGCGGGCGGTATTGCCCGGCGGACGACGCCTGATGGGGATCTGATGTCCCCGGCTCATGGTATAGACCGCGCTTGCGGCGTCAGAAGACGCCGGCGCGGTCACCGCGTTCACAGGGTGCGAGCACCCATCGGAATGTCGCGAAGGCCGGGCGGATACTACGGGTAAGCCCGGAAGGCAAGCCGATCGCGGCAAATTCGCCGGTCCGGCCGAGAGTTGCCGGGGCGATTCGGGCTCGGGCGTTGCGCGGCGTGCGGGCGGGGCCGATCGACGGCTTACCGATCGGCGCTGGCCGAGTCGACGGCGCGTGCGCGCATCGCATTCCGGCGGCGGCTGGGCAGGCAGATGGCGCAGCCGGCGGGTGGGGACGACACGACAGCCATGCCCGCCGCGCAGGCGGGCGCGGCGGACCGGTTCTCTTGGAAGCTTACGGGCTCAGAACGGCTGGCCGGCTGATTCGAACAAAAAATCGTCGAGGCTCGGGATCGTCACGGCGCTGCCGAAGGCCGGCTTCGACAGGCGCCAGGGGCGCTCGGACCGGGCGCGAATCGCCTCGGACGGGCGCAAGCGCCGCATGCCGCCATCCTCCGTGACCTCCTCGATGGTGAGGAAGCCGTAGACCTGGAGGCGCGAGGCGGTGAGCTTGATCTCACGATCCTCGGCGGCGACGATCATGCTGCCGGTGGCGTAGACCGCGTCCATGAGCGAGCGCTGCTCGCTGCGGCGGCGGTTGCGGGCGTCCCGCTCGCCGGCCGCGGAGGCGGGGGCGATCCGCCGAAAGGGGACGACGTTGCTGACCGCGACGCAACCCATACGCAACATCCTCGATACGCACTGAGGCCGACCCGAAGGCCGCCCGACGATCGGGACATTTCGACGGTTCGCTTTAATCTTCCGTAGACCGTGATGCCGGGCCCCTGCCCCGATCCGGCACGTTGCTGGCTCGGCACGCCCTTGGAGACGGTCGCGCTGTGCCCGCGACGACCCATCCGAATCGCGTGGTGACGAGGGCGGGAGGTTCGCTGTCAGGCCCTGCCCGCGCGCGGCAGGCGACGCTGCCTTGCCACCCGCGCGGCAAGCCGATCGACCACCAGACAGAGGCATCCGTAGACGGCGCCGACAAACAAAAAGATTTCGGCCGGGTAGACCATGGCGCGGTTGTTCACCTGCGTCGCCACGAAGGAGAGTTCGGGCACGCCGATCACGTAGGCGAGCGAGGTGTCCTTGATCAGCGCGGTCCACTGGTTGACGAAGGACGGCGCCATGGCCGGCAGCGCCCGGGGCAGGATGATGACCTGCAGGACCTGCCAGCGGCCGAAGCCCAGGGCCAGGCCGGCCTCCCACTGGCCGCGGCCGATGCTCTCGATTCCGGCCGCCACCGCGTAGGACAGGTAGGCGCCGCCCACCAGCGACAGGGCCGTCACCACGGTGCCGGTCTCCGGGATGGCGAAGCCGAACAGGATCGGCAGGAGAAAGTAGCTCCAGAAGATCAGCATCACGATGGGGACGGCCCGGAACAGCCCGAGCCCGAGGGTCAGGGCGCGCCGTGTCCGGCCGCCACTCATCGCCAGCGCGATCCCGAGGACGAGCCCCAGCGCCGCCGAGGCGAGGCCGGAGGCGGCCGAGAGAATCAGCGTCAGCATCAAGCCGCCCACCGGGCCGTCCGGCCAGGCGCCGGCCAGCAGGTAGCCGAGATTGTCGGTGATGACGGAAACATTCACCGGCGGGCGGTTCCCGCCGGATCCCGGCGCGCGACGGCGTGGCCGGCCGCCTCCACCGCTGCGACGGCCCCGACATAGAGGAGCGTGGCAATGCCGAAGGCCTGGAAGGCCTGGAAGGTCTCGGTCTCCACCTCCCGCGAGGCGTAGGACAGCTCGGCGAGGCCGATGGTCATGGTCAGCGACGTGTTCTTGATGGTGTTGAGGTACTGGCCGACCACCGGCAGCCAGGCGATTCGCAGCGCCTGCGGCAGCGCGATGTGGCGGAAGACCTGGAAGTCGGTCAGGCCGAGGGCGAGCGCAGCCTCCCGCTGGGCGGGCCGGACACCGTTGAGGCCGGCGCGGCATTCCTCGGCGATGTAGGCGGCGGCGTAGAGCGTCAGGCCGAAGAAGCCGGCCAGCGTCTCGTAGGCGGGCCAGCGCAGATCCGCCGGACCCAGAGGAAGGCTGTGCGGGCTGTTCAGCCAAGCGGTGAGCCAGGCCGGCATCAGGGCGGCGGCGCCGAAATACCAGAAGAACAGCTGCACCAGGAGCGGCGTGTTGCGGATGAGGCCCACGCAGGCGGAGGTCCCCGTCTCCGGGAGCCGGCCCCCTGTTTCCCGCAGGCAGCAGAGGGCGAGGCCGAGGATCGTCCCGGCCAAGCACACGGCAGCCGACAGGGCCAGGGTGACCCCAAAACCCTGCAGCAGCCAGATCAGGTAACGCGGCGCCAGGAGATCGCCAAAGAGGCTCACCGGGGGTCTAGCTGTGGTCGCCGATCCGGAACAGGCGCGGCAGCGGCTGGTCCGACTTGGGACCGAACCAGCGGTCGTAGATCGCTGCCGCCTTGCCGCCGGCCTCCAGCTCCCGAAGGGTCTCGTTCACGACCTCGCGGAGGCGGGTCTCCCCCTTCGGGATGCCGACGCCGATATAGTCGTTCGAGATCGAGAAGGCCGGAACCTCGTAGTTCTCTTTATCCGGAACCTTCGCCAGCAGGCCCACGAGCTTGGGCCCGTCCTGCGTGATCGCCTGGACGTTGCCGTTGCGCAGGGCCGCGAAGGCGAAGGGCGTGTCGTCGAAGGCCACCACGGTCGCCTTCGGGAAGTCGCGGCGCAGGACGATCTCGTTGGTGGTGCCCTTGTCGGCGCCGATGCGCAGGCCGTTCAGCTGGTCGGGCGCGGTGAGCGTGCCCTTCTTGGCCAGGAATTGCTGGCCGGAGGCGAAGTACGGGATGCTGAAATCGAGCTGCTTGGCGCGCTCCTCCGTGATGGTGAAGTTCGCCAGCACCAGATCGACCTTGCCGGAGGTCAAGAGCGGGATGCGGTTGGCCGGGTTGGTCGGGCGCAGATCGAGCTTCACGCCGATCTTGTCGGCGATCGCCTTCGCGTAATCGACGTCGAGGCCGGCGATCTGCTTGGTGTTCGGATCGACGAAGCCGAAGGGCGGGTTGCTGTCGAAGGCCGCGACCCGCAGCACGCCGGCCTTCTTGATGTCGTTGAGGCGGTCGGCTTGCGCGGCCCCGACGGAGAGAAGTGTTGTCAGGGCGAAAGTCAGTAGGCGACGCACGGATATCTCCTGGTGTTGAGGTTTCTCAAGCTTCGCAGCGGGCCGAGACCGGCCGCACGAATCATGGTTTCGGGAGCGCTCGGACCGACCCCCGTGCCCTCTCCAGGCCGGAGGCATGGAGTGGGCACTTCAATGCGGTGCAGTCCTCAGGATTGCGCGTCGGCAGTCCGACGGGTCGCGACGACGTCGGGGGGGCAACCGTCAGGGCGCCGGGGCTACGGCGATCCATGAGAACCGGCGAAGGCCGGGCCGCGGATCGAGGGCAAATCCCAACATCGAAGCGCCGCAGACATAAGGGTTCCAGAATAAACGCCCGCGATTCGCAGATGCAGAAAGTCAGTTTTCCAGGGCATCTCCAAAGAGAAGCCTCGGCACTTCGCGACTCGCACAAAGATGATGGCGCATCTGCGCGGGAGCGATCAACAGCATCCCATTCCGTTTCTTAGCGGTCGGGAAGAAGAAGCTCAGCACGAAGCTTGGCGCTGGACGGAGATTATTTCGGTGCCCTCGGATCAACCCATGGCGACCGCCACGGCTTCCCATCACGCGCGATACGGCCGGCGATGTAAGGTGTGTCCTGAAACAAGGGTGCGATCGGCGTCAGCTCTGTTGGAAGCCGCGCAGCAGCCAAGGCGGCATCGGACGCCACCAGGGCGCAGGGCTCGTCCCGCGGCGGTCTTTGCCCCACGCCGCGTCCCGGATAAAAAGCCGGACATCGCCAGCTTCGCAGTCAGCGGAGCGGCTCAATCGTTCCGCTCCGTGACGGGTCGTTAACCGGTCGTGGGGCGCAGTTTTCTGCCGCGACCGCATTGACCTGCGCGTTAACCGCGGCTAGAAGCGCCCCACTTCGGACGGCCCTTGGCTGCCGACGGCCCTTGGGTATGACCCACGGCGCCGCGATCGCTCCGAGCGATCCGAAGGCTCAAATCGCCTGACGCTCTAAGTCAGATCCGTAGGTACGAGCGCGTTCGTTTCGGGCGTGCTCCTCTGCCCACACCGCGCCGAGGGTCTGTGACAGGACCTCCGGCGCATATTCGTTTTGCGGATTGCCTTGGGCAATCCGGCCAAGGTGACCGAGGAAGAGGGCACAGGATGCCGACGATCAACCAGCTGATCGCCCAGCCGCGGAAGATCCAGCGGAGCCGCAACAAGGTTCCGGCGCTTGACGCTTGCCCGCAGAAGCGCGGCGTCTGCACCCGGGTCTACACGACGACCCCGAAGAAGCCGAACTCGGCCCTTCGTAAGGTCGCCAAGGTCCGCTTGACCAACGGCTTCGAGGTGATCGGCTACATCCCGGGCGAGGGTCACAACCTTCAGGAGCACTCGGTCGTCATGATCCGCGGCGGCCGCGTGAAGGATCTTCCGGGTGTGCGCTACCACATCCTGCGCGGCGTGCTCGACACGCAGGGCGTGAAGAACCGCAAGCAGCGCCGGTCCAAGTACGGCGCCAAGCGGCCGAAGTAAGATCGCCGGCCGGAGTTTATCCGGTCGCGCAAAGGCCTTTCCACGGCCTCGTAAGGATGTCGCCGGCTTCATCAAAAGAGCCAAGGCGGCCTGCGCGAGGTGCTTAAGTCAGACTCGTTTGAGAGTTTAAGAGATGTCCCGTCGTCACTCTGCCGAGAAGCGTGAGATCATCCCGGACCCGAAGTACGGGGACGTGGTGCTGACGAAGTTCATGAATTCGATCATGTACGAGGGCAAGAAGTCGACCGCAGAGCGGATCGTCTACGGCGCCTTCGACATCGTCGAGAACCGCGCCCGGGCCAACCCGATCGAGGTGTTCCGCGCCGCGCTCGACAATGTCGCCCCGATGATCGAAGTGCGCTCCCGGCGCGTCGGCGGCGCGACCTACCAGGTCCCCGTCGAGGTCCGGACCGAGCGCCGTCAGGCCCTCGCCATCCGCTGGCTGATCCAGGCCGCCCGGTCGCGCAACGACCGCACCATGATCGAGCGGCTCTCCGCCGAGCTGCTCGACGCCGCGAACAACCGCGGCAACGCCGTCAAGAAGCGGGAAGATACGCACCGGATGGCTGAAGCCAACCGCGCCTTCTCGCACTACCGCTGGTAAGCGGTTCCGCCGTCTCTCAGGAGCAATCCGATGCCCCGCACGCACGCGATCGAGGACTACCGCAACTTCGGCATCATGGCCCACATTGATGCCGGGAAGACCACGACCACGGAGCGGATCCTCTACTACACCGGAAAGTCGCATAAGATCGGCGAAGTCCATGACGGCGCCGCCACCATGGACTGGATGGAGCAGGAGCAGGAGCGCGGCATCACGATCACGTCCGCCGCGACGACGTGCTTCTGGCGCGAGAAGCGCCTGAACATCATCGACACCCCCGGCCACGTCGACTTCACCATCGAGGTCGAGCGTTCTCTGCGTGTGCTCGACGGCGCCGTCTGCGTGCTCGACGGCAACCAGGGCGTCGAGCCCCAGACCGAGACCGTCTGGCGCCAGGCCGACAAGTACGACGTGCCGCGCGTCGTGTTCGTCAACAAGATGGACAAGATCGGCGCCGACTTCTTCAAGTGCGTGGCCGACATCATCGACCGCGTCGCCGGCAAGCCCGTTTGCCTGCAGCTGCCGATCGGCTCGGAGTCGAACTTCAAGGGCGTCATCGACCTCATCAAGATGAAGGCGATCGTCTGGTCCGGCGAGACCCTGGGCGCCGACTTCTCCGAGGTCGAGATCCCCGAGGACCTCAAGGACCAGGCCGTGGAGTACCGCGGCAAGCTGGTCGAGGCCTGCGTCGAGCTCGATGACGAGGCCATGATGGCCTATCTCGACGGCACCGAGCCGGATGCCGCGACGATGCACAAGCTCGTGCGTCGCGCCGTGCAGCTGCGCGCCTTCCATCCGGTGCTCTGCGGCTCGGCCTTCAAGAACAAGGGCGTGCAGCCCCTGCTCGACGCGGTGGTGGATTATCTCCCCTCCCCGGCCGATCGCGGCGATGTCGAAGGCCTCGACTTCAAGACCGAGGAGCCGGTGGTCCGTCACCCGACGGATTCCGATCCCTTCTCCATGCTCGCCTTCAAGATCATGGACGACCCCCACGTCGGCACGATCACGTTCTGCCGCGTGTACTCGGGCAAGATCGAATCGGGCGCCAACGTCATCAACTCGACGCGCGACAAGAAGGAGCGCGTCGGCCGCATGCTCCTGATGCATGCCAACAACCGTGAGGACGTCAAGGAAGCCTTCGCGGGCGACATCGTCGCGCTGGCCGGCCTCAAGGACACCCGCACCGGCGACACCCTGTGCGATCCGCAGAAGGCCGTGATCCTGGAGCGCATGGAGTTCCCGGAGCCGGTGATCGAGATCGCCGTCGAGCCGAAGTCGAAGGCCGACCAGGAGAAGCTCGGCATCGCGCTCGCCAAGCTCGCCGCCGAGGATCCGTCCTTCCGGGTCTCCACGGACCAGGAATCCGGCCAGACCATCCTCAAGGGGATGGGCGAGCTGCACCTGGACATCAAGGTCGACATCCTGCGCCGGACCTACAAGGTCGACGCGAATATCGGCCAGCCGCAGGTGGCCTACCGCGAGAAGCTGACCCGTCGTCAGGAGATCGACTACACCCACAAGAAGCAGACCGGCGGTACCGGCCAGTTCGCTCGGGTGAAGTTCATCGTCGAGCCGAACGAGCCGGGTGCGGGCTTCTCGTTCGAGTCGAAGGTCGTCGGCGGCTCGGTGCCCAAGGAATACATCCCGGGCGTCGAGAAGGGCCTCAACTCGGTCCTGGGCGCCGGCGTGCTCGCGGGCTTCCCGGTGGTCGACATCAAGGTCGAGCTGATCGACGGCGCCTACCACGACGTCGACTCGTCGGCGCTCGCCTTCGAGATCGCGTCCCGCGCCGCTCTGCGCGAGGCGCTCCAGAAGGGCGGTTCGGTCTTGCTCGAGCCGGTGATGAAGGTCGAGGTCGTCTCGCCGGAAGATTACACCGGCTCGGTCATCGGCGACCTGAACTCCCGCCGTGGCCAGATCCAGGGCCAGGACATGCGCGGCAACGCCAACGTCATCAACGCGATGGTGCCGCTGGCCAACATGTTCGGCTACGTGAACAACCTGCGCTCCATGTCGCAGGGCCGGGCGAACTTCACCATGCAGTTCGACCACTACGAAGAGGTGCCGCGCGGCGAGGCCGACAAGGTCATCGCCAAGTACGCTTAAGGCTACGCCTGAACCACCTCTTCATCCGCAACACGATTTCGAATTCTAGGAGGCTCTGATGGGCAAGGAAAAGTTCGCTCGCACCAAGCCGCACTGCAACATCGGCACGATCGGTCACGTCGACCACGGCAAGACGTCGCTGACGGCGGCGATCACGAAGGTCCTGGCGGAGACGGGCGGGGCGACGTTCACGGCCTACGACCAGATCGACAAGGCGCCG